>NZ_VIRS01000041.1 GCF_006912135.1 Cryptosporangium phraense
CCCAGCGCCCCGTCGGCCCCGGCCGCGTCGGCCCCGGCCCCCGCCGCGTCGGCCGACCCAGTCACGCCCACCCAGCGAACGCCCACCCCCCCGCTGACCCCGGCCCAGCCCCCGAGCCCCGCTCAACCCCTCAAGCCGGCCCAGCCCCTGAAATCAGCCCAGCCCCTGAGCCCGGCTCAACCCATGAAGCAAGCCCAGCCCTCGACACCGGCTCAGCCTTCGATACCAGCTCTGCCCCTGACGCCGGCTCAGCCCCTGATATCGGCTCAGCCGATGACGCCGGCTCAGCCCCTCGTCCCGGCGCAGTCCGCCGCGCCGGACGAACCGTCCACGGCACCGGAGACGACCGAAACAGACCCCACCACCCCCACCGAGCTCCCGAACGCGCCCGCCCCCGACGACGCCCCATCCGACGACAACACCCCCACCGGCCCCCACGTCCTCGCCGCCGACCGCCCCAGCACCCCCGAAGAACGCCAACTCGTCCGCGTCTCCCTCGGCTGGCGTTACGACACCGAAGCGCGCGAGATCGTCGTCCTCCTCGCCGAGCGCCCGGGCATCCGCACGGCTGCCGCCGGACAAGCCGACGCCATGGTCACCGAGCTCGTGGCCCTCCGCGCCTTCCTGGCCGCCGACCCCGGCGCCCTGGTCACCGCCCAGCGGACCGGCCGCATCGGCACCGACGGGCCGCTGCTGGCCTGCGTCACCGGGGGGTTGCGCCGGGTGCCGTCGTACCGCGGGGTCGCGTTCGCCACCGTGCCGGGCGGCGCCCACGCCGGGCGCGGGCACTACCGGCCCGGACGGCTGCTCTGGGAGCCGGCCCCGGTGGTCGCCTCGGCCCGCCGGACGGCGGTGCGCCCGGACGACGTCGACTTCGTCCTCTGGTCGTCCACCGGACGCCGGTGCGAGGACTTCGTGCCGGACCGGGAGACGCTGCCGATCATCTTCTCGCCCAGCACCCGCTTCGGGGTGCTGGCCACCGAGGAGACCGCGGCCGGCGGGTTCCGCGTCTACCTGACCGAGGTACGGACCCGCGACCTGCACCGGTGGACCGGAGAGACGGCCGAGGCCGACGACCGGATCCTCACCCGCCTGCGCGACGCGGCGCGGAACGCGCCCGCGGCCGGCCCGTCGGCGGCCGTCCCGCTGATCGGCTTCAAGCCGGACGACCAGCCCTTCACCCCACCGGCCGACTGACGCCCGAGGAGAGCATCCGTGCCGACTGGAACAGACCGCGGCCGCGCTCACGCGCTGCTGCTGGGACTCGCCGGACGCGTGCCCGACGACGGGCTCGCGATGATGCGGACGTTCCTCGCCGACGAGGACGACTACGAGCTCGCGCACTTCCTCACGATGGCGGTGGAGTCCGGCCGGCTCGCGCTCACCGGGTCGGAGCAGGCGCTGGTCACCGAGCTGGTGGCCGACCACGGGTTCCTGGTCGCCCCGCTCGGCCCGGAGCTCCGGGCCGACGAGATCCCGGTCCCCACCGCCCGGTTCAGCGCCGGCGACGACGGCGACGGCACGGCCGAGCAGGTCGCGATCGAGGCCGCCGGCCGGCTCGACGGCGTCCGCGCCCTCTGGCGATCGTGGCGGACGACCAGTGGGCCGGTCGTGGAAACGTTCGACCGGTTCAGCGAGGCCCCCGCCGACGACCGCGACCCCACCCGGCCGGTCCGCGTCTTCCTGGTCGAGGCCACCGCCGACGCCGACCTCCCCGAGCTCACCGCCGAGCTGCAGCAGTGGCTGGCCGAGATCGGCGAAGACCCGCCCCGGGTCGAGGTGTTCGGCCCCGGCCCGGACCTGCCGCCGTACCAGGAGGCCGCGCTGGCCGGCTCGACACTTCTCTGGACCGACGAGCCTCCGGCCGAGACCCGGCTGGCCCGGGCCTTCGACGGCGCCGACGCCGCCACCGGCCCGTTCTTCCACCCCGATCACCCCCAGGTCGACGCCGCCGAGCGGGACGCGCTGCTCGCGTACCTCACCGGCGCCGAGGCCGTCCTGCTGACCCCGGGCACGATGGTCGACGTGGTGGCGCCGGACCGCGGTGCGGTGGTGCCGATGTCGTTCCGCTCCGACGGCGTCTGGATCTGGCCCGACACGGTCGCGTACTACCTGCGCGAACACGGCCTCGCGCCGGAGCCCGACCTGGCCGAGCACATCAAGGGCGCCGACGAGGCGCCCAAGCCGCTGACCCGGCTGAGCCACCACCGGGTGATGGCCACCCTCGCCGGCCCGCCTCCCGAGCCCCCCGCCTGGCGCGCGGACTGAATCCGGCAATCGACGCACTGAGAGGACTCCCTGAATGTCGAGCGTTTCGCTGTCCGGATCGCCGCCCGGAGCCGGCCAGCGTTCGATCCTGAACGTCGCGCCCGGAACCCCGAACTGCTACTCGACGATCGGCGACGCGCTGGCCAACGCGCGGGGCGGCGACGTCATCTCGGTGCAGCCCGGCACGTACGCCGAGCGGCTCGGCCTGGTCCGCGAGGTCACGATCTCGGCCGCCGGGCCGTCGGGCAGCGTCCGGATCGAGTGCGACGGCGACCCGGTCGTCCGCTCGACCGCCGAGCGCGCCACGCTCAGCGGGCTGGTCCTCGTGCACAGCAACGCCGAGCAGGTCGCGATCGACGTCTCGTCCGGGCGGCTGCGGCTCGACGACTGCACGGTCAGCGCCGATTCGGGAGCGGCGCTGCTGGTCCGCGGGCACGCCGAGGTGGCCGCGCGCGGCACGACGTTCGCCAACCCGGCCGGGGCCGGCGTCCTCGCGGTGGACGGCGCGGGCGGGCTGTTCGAGAGCTGCACGCTCGGCCCGGCCAGCACCTCGGCGGTCGTGATCCGCAACGGCGCGGTGCCCCAGTTCGTCGACTGCACGATCGTCGACGCCGGGCGCAGCGGCGTGCTCTCGGCCGACGGCGGCAAGGGCCTGATCCGGGGCGGGACCGTGCGGTCGTGCGGCTCGCCGGCGATCGCGCTGGAGCAGGGCGCCGAGACCGAGCTCGACGGGGTCCGGGTCGCCGACTGCACCGGGATCGGCATCATGGTCGCGGCGTCCGGCCCGGAGATCACGAACTGCGTCGTCGAGGACGTCGGCGGTCAGGGTCTGGTGCTGCTGCAGAAGGCCGCTCCGCGGGTCACCAAGCTGCGTCTGAAGAGGGTGGCCGGTCACGGCCTGCACGCGCTCCAGCAGTCGACCGGCTCACTCACCGGGTGCACGTTCGAGGAGATCGGCGCGGCCGGGCTGTGGATCGCCGAGAACAGCGAGACGACCGTCGAACACACGACGGTCCGCGGCACCGGCGGGCCGGGCGTGCACGTCGCGGACGCGGCCGCGCCGACGCTGAGCGACGTCACGCTGGCCGAGGCGGCCGGGCCCGGGGCCGAGATCCGGACGTCCGCGAACCCGCTGCTGCGCCGGGTCACGATCCGCCAGTCCGGTGCCGACGGGCTGTCGGTCGACGGCGACGGCCAGGGCCTGATCGAGGACTGCGAGATCTCCGACGCCGCCGGCGCCGGCCTGCGCGTCGGCTCCGGCCGCCCGGAGGTGCGCAACACCCGGGTCCTGCGCAGCCAGGACGTCGGCGTCCAGATCGGAACCGGCGGGGTGGCGAACCTGCGCGGGTGCGTGGTGTCCGACAGCGCCGGGGCCGGCATCCGGGTGACCGGCGACGGGACGCTGACCCTCTCGTCCTCCCGGGTCGAGGCGAACGGCGGTCCGGGCCTCGAGATCTCCGACCCGGCCGGCGGCACGGTCACCGAGTCGGAGTTCCTCCGCAACGCCGGCGACGGCCTGCTGATCACGACGTCCAAGCCGGTCGGACTGACCCGGATCCGGACGCTGGAGAACCGGGGCACCGGCCTCAAGACCGGCCCGGAGGCCGGCGCGGTCACCACCGCCGAGGTCAGCAGCGACCGAAACACCCCAGCGCCGGCGAAACCGGCCGAGCCCCCGAAGACAACCCCTGAGCCCGCCGTTCCCACCGACGCCGGCGACGAGCTCAAGGCCGCCCTCGCCGACCTCAACGAGCTGGTCGGCCTGGGCGGGGTCAAGCGCGAGGTCGAGACCCTCGTGCGCCTGCACCAGATGGCCGAGAAACGCGCCGCCGCCGGCCTGCCCAGCCCCCCGCTCGGCCACCACCTGGTCTTCGCCGGCTCACCCGGTACCGGCAAGACGACCGTCGCCCGCCTCTACGGCCGGATCCTGGCCGCGCTCGGCGTGCTGCGCACCGGGCAGCTGATCGAGGTGGCCCGGGCCGATCTGGTCGCCAGCGTCATCGGCGGCACCGCGCTGAAGACCACCGACATGTTCAACAAGGCACTCGGCGGGGTGTTCTTCCTCGACGAGGCCTACACGCTGAGCACCGGCTCCGGCGGCTCCGGCCCGGACTTCGGCCAGGAGGCGATCGACACGATCGTCAAGCTGATGGAGGACCACCGCGAGGACGTCGTGGTGATCGTCGCCGGCTACACGTTCGACATGCGCAAGTTCCTCAAGGCCAACGCGGGCCTGGCCAGCCGGTTCACCCGGACGATCGAGTTCGAGGACTACTCGGCCGGTGACCTGGTGACGATCGTCGAGCGGCTGTGCCGGGCGCACGACTACCGGATGGAGTTCGAGACCCGGGCCGCGCTCATGACGCACTTCGAGGAGATGCCCCGGGGTGAGACGTTCGGCAACGGCCGCACCGCCCGCAAGGTGTTCGAGGAGATGGTCGGACGTCAGGCCTACCGGCTGGCCGACGACGACACCGCCGACGCCCGGGCGCTGACCCAGCTGCTGCCGGTCGACCTCATCCCGCCGAGCAAGGCCGTCGGCCCGGTCGACGCCGAGCAGGTCGAGGCGATGCTCGCCGAACTACAGCGGATGGTCGGCCTGGACGACGTGAAGTCCGAAGTGGCCGACATGGTCGACCTGCTGGCCTCGGCCCGGCGGCGGCAGGAGATGGGGTTGCCGGTGCCGTCGCTGAGCCGGCATCTGATCTTCGCCGGTCCGCCCGGCACCGGCAAGACGACCGTGGCCCGCTACTACGGCCGGATCCTCACCGCGCTGCGGGTGGTCGAGACCGGACAGCTCATCGAGGTGGCCCGGGCCGACCTGGTCGGCCAGTACATCGGTCACACTGCGCAACGAACCCGGGAGGCGTTCGACCGGGCCCGCGGTGGGATCCTGTTCATCGACGAGGCCTACACGCTCTCCTCGCAGCGCGGTGGCCGGGCCGGCGGCAGCAACGACTTCGGCACCGAGGCGATCGACACGCTCGTGAAGCTGATGGAGGACCACCGCGACGAGGTGGTCGTCATCGCGGCCGGCTACGCCACCCAGATGAAGGATTTCCTGGACGCGAACCCGGGCCTCTCGTCGCGTTTCTCGCACCACATCACGTTCGGCAACTACTCGTCCGACGAGCTGGTGACGATCGTGGCGCAGCACGCGGCCGCGTCCGGATACGAGTGCAGCGCAGGGGCGTTGGCCGCGCTCCGGACGCACTTCGAGTCGATCGAGCGCGACGAAAGTTTCGGTAACGGTCGGTATGCACGGCAGATCCTCGATGCCGCGATCGTCCGTCAAGCGAAGCGTCTGAGCAGAAATCCGCGTCCCACACGCGACGAATTGTGCTTTTTGTTGCCTGAAGATGTCATGGCGCCCGCTGGTAGCTAAGGCGATATCTGGGTGAGCGTTGAATGACTTGCATTGACGGCCGGTTTCCGGAAATCCACTCTCGACTCTTGTCGGACATGATCCCGACGGGCGATTAGGACCAAAAGTCCGTGCTCGCCGCTTCTGCGACGAGGGAGTGCGAATGGCGTCGATGTCATCCGGAGAGCTGCCGGCGACCGAGGGCGAGGATCTGGCCAGGTACCTGTTCACCGAGCACGGGCGCGCGCTGATGGGCTACGCGACCCTGCTGACCGGTGACCCGGCGATAGCCGAGGACGTGGTCCAGGAGACGATCCTGCAGGCCTGGCGGAACCCCGCGGTCATCTCGAACGGCAAGGGCTCACTTCGAGGCTGGTTACTCACCGTAGCGAGAAACCTCATCATCGATCAAGCCCGGGCCAAGGCGTCCCGGCCGGCCGAGGCCGCGGAGATCATCCACCGGCCGCCGGTCGCGCGCGACCACGCCGACTGGGTCGTGGACTCGCTGGCGGTGAACGAGGCGCTGGGACGGCTCGCGCCCGAACACCGCGACGTGCTCGTCCACGTCTACTTCGACGGGGCGACGCTCAAGCAGACGGCCGAGCGGCTGGGCGTACCGCTCGGCACCATCAAGTCGCGGCTCTACTACGGACAGCGGGCGCTGCGGGCCGCGTTCGAGGACCGTGAGGACGACAGAGACCTCGCCTGGACGCAGGCCGGCTGAGACCGGGCTCGCGGCTCCCGCTCAGGGCGCGCGGGAGCCGCGGGCGTCCTCCTGCTCGACCAGCGCGTCGAGGTCGGTGAGCCGGCGCAGGCCCTGCAGGGGCTGGCGCAGGCGGTGGTTGCCCCGGAGCGCGTCCTCGTGCCGGGCCAGGAAGTGCCAGTACCCGGCCGTGTACGGGCACGCGTTCTCGCCGACCCGCACCTTCGGGTCGTACCGGCAGCCGCCGCAGTAGTCGCTCATCCGGTTGATGTACGCGCCGCCGGCCGCGTACGGCTTCGTGCTCATCCGGCCGCCGTCGGCGAACTGGCTCATGCCGACGACGTTCGCGGTCATCACCCACTCGTACCCGTCGACGAAGCAGCGGTGGAGCCAGTCGGCGACCGCGCCCGGACGCCAGCCGCGCTGCATCGCGTAGTTGCCGAGCACCATCAGCCGGGGGATGTGGTGCACCCAGCCGCGGTCGCGCACCCCGGCGAGCACGTCGGAGAGGCACCGCGCCTCGACCGCCTCGGCGTTCAGCGAAGCGAACCACTTCGGCAGCTCCTTGCGGGCCCTCAGCTCGTTGGCGGCCCGGTAGGTCGGCTCGAAGTACCAGTACAGGTGCCAGATGAAGTCGCGCCAGCCGAGGATCTGCCGGACGAACCCCTCGACGCTGTTCAGCGGCGCCTCGCCGGCCCGGTACGCGCTCTCGGCCCGCTCGATCACCTCGACCGGATCCAGCAGCCCCAGGTTGATCGGCGCACTGAGCATGCTGTGGGCCAGGAACGGATCGCCGGCCAGCATGGCGTCCTCGTAGGGGCCGAACGTCGGCAGGCGGTGCTGGACGAAGTGGCGCAGGCGCGCGAGCGCCTCGCGTCGGGTGGCCGGGAACAGGCGGGGGCCGTCGCGGCCGACGAACTCGATGCCCTCGTCGCGCTCCCAGCGGTCGAGGTCGGCGCGGACCTCCTGGTCGATCTCGTCCTCGACGATCGGCGGTGGCGCGGGCACGTCCAGCCGGGCCGGCGGCGGCTCACGGTTGTCGGCGTCGTAGTTCCACCGGCTCCCGGCCGGCTCGCCGCCGTCCATCAGCACTCCGTGGTGCTGCCGCGCGAACCGGTAGAAGTCTTCCATCCGTAGGTGCTTGCGGCCGTCGGCCCAGCTCACGAAGTCCTGCGGCGCGGTCACGAACCCGCGCGGCGGCAGCATCTCGACGTCCGGAAGGTTCTGCACGAACGCGCGCGCCGCGCGCGAGGTCGGATGGCAGACGCTCAGCGGTTCGGTGACCGCCTCGCGGTAGGTCTCGGTCCGCACCAGGCGGACGTCGTCGCCGTCGGCGGCCCGGTGACGCAGAGCCGACAGCACCAGGTGGGCCTTCTGACGGTGGAAGGCCCGGCGGCGGAACACGGCCTTCGACTCGACCAGGAGAACCGGCTGGCCGGGGGAGTCGAGGAAGTGCGGGCCGAGCTGGTCGGCGAACAGCCAGCGACGTTTCATCACTGATCGCTTACCCAGGCCCCTTGACTCTGCACCGTAGAGTTCTCTGTATGAGCGGGATTCAGGAAGAGCTGGCGGGACTTCGAGCGCAGGTGCGGTCGGATCGGCGCACGGTCGTGGCGCCGTTGGTCGTGTTCGGCGTGTTGGTGCTGGCGAACTCGGCGGTGATGCTGCTGGGCGGAGCGGCGGCCCGGCACGTGTCGGCGCTGCTGTACTGGCCGGTGGCCGGGGCGATCGGCCTCGGGGTGCTGTGGGCCTACGCGCGCCGGGTCGCTTCCCGGGACGGCGTCGGGGAGGGGCCGCGGTCGTACCGGCCGGTGACGCTCGGGTACCTGGTGAGCTTGCCGGTGCTGGCGCTGCTGTTCCTGCCCGCGTTCTTCGTCGGGGTGTTCGGGCCGCTGGCGTGGCCGGGCGCGATCCTCGCCGCGATCGGCTTCCGTCAGCGGAGCACGACGCTCAAGCGCGTCGCGAAGTGGCTCGCGTTCGGCGGTGCGGTCCAGCTCCTGCTGGTCATGATCTCCACCGCGGCCGGCGAGGCGGTCGCCGTCGCCGCGCTCGGCCTGGGGCCGCTGGCCGGCCTGACCATGCTCGCGGCCGCGTTCGTCCTGGTCCGGCGCGCGCCCCGGCCCGCCGATGCCTGATGCGGACGCGGCCGAGCCGCATCCGGCGCTGGGTCTGGACGACGTCGTGCACCAGAAGACCCGGCTGGCGTTGCTGACCGTGCTGGACGAGGCCGGGCGGGCCGACTTCCCGTACCTGCGCCGGACGCTCGGCCTGACCGACGGGAACCTCGGCCGCCACCTCGACATCCTGGCCGAGCAGGGGCTGATCGAGCTCGAGAAGGGCTACGAAGGCCGTCGTCCCCGCACCTGGGCGTCGATCACCCCGGCCGGCGAGCAGGCGCTGGCCGCCGAGATGCGCCTGCTCGCGTCGCTCCTGGCCCGCTTCACCAGCAAGAACTCACTCGACGAGTGACTGGGTGCCGAGGACGATCGCCAGCGCCAGGCGGTCGGCGTCCGCGGAGCCGGGTTCGGCGGTGTAGACCATGATCCGCAGGTCGTCGAGCGCGACGACCAGCGTGTCGCAGTCGAGCGTGATCGGGCCGACCGCCGGGTGGTCGATCGTCTTGTGCCGGGACGGCTCCCGGGACGGCACCGGGGCGTCGGTGTCCCAGAGCCCGGCGAACCGGGGGCTCGCGGCCCGGAGCTCGGCGACCAGCCGCTTGAGCGCCCGGTCGGCCGGGTACCGGGCCGCGGTCCGGCGTAGGTCGGCGACCAGCCCGGCCTGGAACTCGGCGTACTCGTCGGGCGTGTGCACGGTCCGGTTCCCGCCGCCGGCCAGGTGCCGCCAGACCGCGTTGCGCTCGATCCCGCGCAGGCTCGACGTCTCGCCCATCAGCGCGTCGTACGGCGCGTTGGCGACCAGGACCGTCCAGGTCGCGTCGTAGACGACGACCGGCGTGTTCGCCAGCCGGTCGAGCAGCCGCTGGACGCTCGGCGGGATCCGCGACGGGACGACGTCCGGGCCGGGAGCGGCGTGGCCGGCCAGCTCGTACAGCAGATCGCGCTCCGGGTCGGAGAGCCGCAGAGCCCGGGCCAGCGCCTCGACGACCTGCGCCGACGGGGACGTCGCGCGGCCCTGTTCGAGGCGGGTCAGGTAGTCGGCCGAGATGCCGGCGAGCCCGGCGAGCTCCTCCCGCCGCAACCCGGACGCCCGGCGTCGCCCACCGGCCGACAGCCCGACGGTCGACGGCGCGACGCGATCGCGCCAGGTGCGCACCATCCGGCCGAACTCCCAGTTCTCCACCGGTTCAGTGTGTGCCGCCGGGCTCCGGTTGTCCTGGCCCCGGTAGTCCTACGTACCGCCTGCGCAGCTCGTCCACCGGGAAGGCCGGGTTCGCGGCCGCCGTGTACACCACGTCCACGTCGTCGTCCTCGGTCATCGCCACGAGCCGCTCGGACGGTAGGTCCTCGCGCCGGGCGGCGGCGCGCCGGACGTCCGCGTGGTCGTCGTGGCTGAGACGGACGAGCAGGCTGGGGCCGGCGTCCGGATCGAAGGCGGCGAGCAGGCGCAGCGACGGGTGCGGATCCGCGGCGTAGACCGCGAGGCCCTCGGTGGGAAAGCCGGGCTTGAGCGGGAGCGTCGCGCGGCCGGGACCGGAGTACTCGAGGTAGCTGCGGAGGAGCACCCGCGGCGGCGCGGCCGGTTGGCGCAGCGCGAGCAGCACGCGGACGCCGAGGTCGGGGTCGTCGGCCAGCCGATCGAGTAGCGCGGGGGAGAGGTCGGGCGCGCAGGCCGCTCGCCGCCGGAGCAGCGGGTTGACCGAGGCGGCGAGCTCCTCCGGGGGCCGGGTCGGGTCGGGCTTCTGCCTGGTCAGATCGACGGTGCCGAGGTCGATGCTGATCGATGCCCGCTGCTGCTCGGTGAGCCCGGGATGCACCGACACCGCGGTGCGGACCGACGCGTCCGGGTCGTCGGCCAGGGCGGTGATCTGCGCGGACGTCAGGTCGGCGCGGCGAGCCACGGCCCGGCGGATCTCGGGCCGGGGGTGTCGGCGTAATTGCTCGACGAGCGGCGCTGGGAGGCTCGGGCTGTAGGCCATCGCGGCGAGGTCGCGGGCGGTGCCGTGGGCCAGGACCCACTCGATCGTGCGGGCCGAGACCGGGCCGAGCAGCGGATAGGTGACGCGCTGCCCGCCGGACCAGAGGTCCTCGGGCTCGGCCGGCGGCCGGTTGCCGGCCGACGCCTCGGGAGCGTCGTCGATCTCCGGCGGGAGGTCTCGGCGGTGCCGCAGCTCCCGCCGGACGTCGAACGCGGCGCCGTACTCGTCGATCAACCGGACCAAGACGTCGGCCGGAGTCGACGGATTCCGCGCGAAGCCCAGCACGATCGGAGGGGTCACGCTTACGCCCCGCGGGCCTCGGCGACCTGGCGGCCGGCGTCCGACGTCGGGTAGCGGTCGAGCATCGCGCGGATCTCGGACGCTTCGGCGTTCGCGCCGAACAGCTCCGAGCCCGGCTGCAGACGGACCCCCTCGGCCAGCGGCCCCGCCACGACCGGGTCGAAGCCGAGCGCGTCGACCAGCGCGGCGACCTCCTCGACGCCGGCGTCGCCGGCGATCGCGATCGCCTTGCGGCCGGGCGCGCCGGCGGGCCGGGCCTCGCCCTCGAGATCGTGGTAACCCATGTGATTGAACGCCTTCACGACCCGCGACCCGGGCAGGAACTCCTGGACGATTTCGCTGGACGACGTCCGCGGGTCGGTGAGGTCGTCGCGGACCCCGTCGACCTCCCACCAGTAGTTCATCGCGTCGACGACGAGCTTCCCGCGCAGCTCCTCGACCGGCAGCGACCGGTACTTCCCGAGCGGCAGGGCCAGCACGACGACGTCGGCCCGCCGGGCCGCGTCGGCCGCCGACACCGCGGTCGACCCGGGGGCCAGCACGTCGACGATCAGCGCGATCTTCGACGGATCGTCCGAGCCGGAGATCAGCACGTCGTACCCGGCCGCCACCGCGAGCCGAGCCAGGACCGTGCCGACCTTGCCGGCCCCCAGGATTCCCAGCGTTGTCATGAAGCGACCATCTCACGCACCATCGGGATCACCTTCGCGCCGTACAGCTCGACCGCCCGCAGCCGGGCGCTGACCGGCTGCGCTCCACCGGTGTAGATCATGTCGAAACGGCCGACGCCCAGCGTCTTCACCGCGGCGGCGATCCGGCGGGCGACGGTCTCCGGCGAGCCGATGTACATCGAACCGCCCTCGACCTCGGCGTCGAACTCGGCCCGGCGCAGCGGCGGCCAGCCGCGCAGCGCACCGATCCGGTCACGCTGGATCTTCCATGACGGGTAGAACAGCTCCTTGGCCTCCTCGTCGGTGTCGGCGACGAAGCCGGGAGAGTGCATCCCCACCGGGTGCGCGACGGTGCCGAGCTGCTCGGCGGCCCGCCGGTACAGGTCGACGTAGGGCGCGAACCGTCCGGCCGGCCCACCGATGATCGCGAGCATCAGCGGCAGCCCGTAGCGGGCCGTGCGCACCACCGACTGCGGCGATCCGCCGACGCCGACCCAGGTGTCGAGGCGGCCGGACTCGGTCTTCGGGTACACGTCGGCGTCGACCAGCGGCGCCCGGACCGTGCCCTCCCAGGTCACCGGCTGCTCGTCGAGCAGCGACGCGAACAGCTCGACCTTCTCCTCGAACAGCTTGTCGTAGTCGCTCAGGTCGTAGCCGAACAGCGGGAACGACTCGGTGAACGACCCGCGGCCGAGGATCACCTGGGCCCGGCCGTTCGACAGCGCGTCCACGGTCGCGAACCGCTGGAAGACCCGGACCGGGTCGTCGGAGCTGAGCACGGTGACGCCGGAGGCGAGCTTGATCCGCTCGGTCTTGGTCGCGATGCCGGCGAGCACGGTCTCCGGGGTGGAGATCGAGTACTCCGGGCGGTGGTGCTCGCCCAGCGCGATCACGTCGACGCCGAGTTCGTCGGCGAGCACGGCCTCGTCCACGACCTGCCGGATCGCGGCGGCGGAACTCAAGAGGGCGCCGGTGTCGTCGGACGGCACGTCGCCGAATGTGTCGAGGCCCATCACGAGGTCGGTCACTGCACTGCCCTCCAGGTCGTTTCTGTTGACACGTCAATCACCTGGAGGGGGCGGCTATTCCCCGCGCTGCACGCGCGGCTCGACGACATATCGGGGTTCTGAAGGCCCTCAGAACCCCGATATGTCGTCAATCCGCGAGGCGCCCCGCGATCGCGGCGCCCAGGCTCCGGGTGGTTCCTGTGCCGCCCAGGTCAGGGGTGAGCGCGTCGCGCTCTTCGCTGAGCGCCGACTCGATCGCGCCCAGCACGGCCGCGGCGGCGGCCTCCTCGCCCAGGTGTTCGAGCATCATCGCGCCGCACCAGATCTGACCGATCGGGTTGGCGATGCCCTGCCCGGCGATGTCCGGCGCGGAGCCGTGCACCGGCTCGAACAGGCTCGGAAACCGCCGTTCCGGGTTGATGTTCGCGCTCGGTGCGATGCCGAGCGTCCCGGTGCAGGCCGGGCCGAGGTCGGACAGGATGTCGCCGAACAGGTTGCTGGCCACGACGACGTCGAACCGTTCCGGGTGCAGCACGAAGTTCGCCGCCAGCGCGTCGATGTGGTATTTGTCGGTTTCTACGCTCGGGTAGTCGGCGGCCATCGCCGCGACCCGCTCGTCCCAGTACGGCATCGTGATCGAGATCCCGTTGCTCTTGGTGGCCGAGGTCAGATGGCGGGCGTCCCGCCGGGACGCGTACTCGAACGCGAACCTCAGCACCCGGTCGACGCCGTGCCGCGTCATGACGGTCTCCTGCAGCACGGTCTCCCGGTCGGTCCCCTCGAAGATGCGTCCTCCGATGCTGGAGTACTCACCTTCGGTGTTCTCCCGGACGACGACGAAGTCGATCTCGCCCGGCGAACGGTCCGCCAACGGACTCCGGACGCCCGGCAGCAACCGGCACGGCCGCAGGTTGACGTACTGGTCGAACACGCGCCGGAACTGCAGCAGGCTGCCCCACAGCGACACGTGGTCGGGCACCACCGAGGGCCAGCCGACCGCACCGAAGAAGATCGCGTCGAACGGCTCCAGCGTCGGCTGCCAGTCGGACGGCAGCATCGTCCCGTGCTTCTCCCAGTAGGCCGCGCTGGCGAAGTCGAACTCGACCAGGTCCAGCGAGAACCCGAACGCGTCGGCCGCGGCGAGCAGACAGCGGACGCCCTCCGGCACGACCTCGGTGCCGATCCCGTCGCCCGGGATCACCGCGATGCGATACATGCCCGTACCTTCCGTGGCCCGCCCGGCTTCCCGCAAGGCGGTTGACGGCAACCCTGCCTTTCCCGTAGCGAAAGGCCCATGATCGACGATCTGGCGTTCTTCCGGGTGGTCGCCCGCAGCGAGACGCTCACCGCCGCCTCGCGCGCCCTCGGCCGCTCGCTGCCGGTGGTGAGCAAACGGCTCGCCGCGCTGGAGAAGCGGCTCGGCGCGAAACTCGTCCAGCGCGGCACCCGGCGGCTGACGCTCACGGCCGAGGGCGAGGTCTACGCCGAGCGGGTCGAGCGGATCCTCGACCAGGTGCGCGAGCTCGACGAACTCGTCGGCGGCGAACTGCCCGGCGCGCTGGTCGTCCACGCGACGCTGGGGCTCGGCCGGGCCCACATCGCGCCGCTGCTGGCCGAGTTCGCGGCGACCCGGCCGGGCCTGCGCGTCCGGCTGGACACGTCGGCTCTGCCGCTCCGGCGGGACTTCGACGTGGCGATCCGCGTCGGCACCCCGCCGGACTCGACGCTGCGGCTGCGCCGGCTGGCCGAGAACCAGCGGGTGCCCTGCGCAGCACCGTCCTATCTGGCCGCCCGCGGGACGCCCGAGACCGTCGAGGACCTGGCCGGGCACGACTGCATCGTGCTGCGCGAGAACGAGAGCGACTTCGCGCTGTGGCGATTCGGGGACGCGTCCACCCAGAAGCGGGTCCGGGTCGGCGGGACGCTGGCCAGCAACGACGGCGACGTCGTGACCGCCTGGGCGCGGGAGGGCCGCGGGATCATTCTGCGGTCGCGGTGGCACGTCCAGCCGTTCCTCGACCGCGGCGAGCTCGTCCGGGTCCTCCCGCACGTGCCGACGCCGGCCGCGGACATCTACGCGCTGACCGAGAGCGACCGCCTGGTCTCCCGTCGGGCCGGCGACTTCGTCGACTTCCTGGCCGCGTCGCTACCGCCCCGGCTCGCCGTCTGAACGAGCAACGGGACGCCGATCGCGAGCAGCGCGAGCACCAGACCACAGGCCAGGACCGCGACCGGGGACACGTGGAAGCGGGCGCCCAGCGTCGCGCCGACGCCGATCAGCAGCGCGGCCCGGGCCGCCGACGCGGCCGACACCCAGCCCAGGAACCGGCGGTACGAGACGCCGGCCAGGCCGACCGTGAGGAACGCCGGACCGGCCAGCACGTCGACGGCCTTCGCGACGAAGACCAGCCGGGCCATCGACCGGGTCGCCGCGGACGTCCACTGCTCG
This sequence comes from Cryptosporangium phraense, assembly GCF_006912135.1. NCBI lineage: Bacteria > Bacillati > Actinomycetota > Actinomycetes > Cryptosporangiales > Cryptosporangiaceae > Cryptosporangium > Cryptosporangium phraense. Next base: position 14,859 of record NZ_VIRS01000041.1, read on the forward strand.
CGCAACGCGTCGGTCAGCCCCAGACGGCGCAGCAACCCCGCGACCCGCCGGTTCTGCCCCGACCGCCCCAGGAAGTACAGGACGCTGTCGACGGTGACCTCGGCGGCGACGACGATCAGCCAGACCGGCAGGAACGCCACTTTGCCCGCACCCACGAGGGCACCGGCGGTGAGCGCGGCCGCCGGACCCTGCACGGCCGCGAGCGGGCCGAGCAACAGGTACGGGTGCTCGAAAACGTCCATGGATCCAGCCTGCGTCGCCGAGACCCGATTCGTCGTCAGACCGTGGGGGGTCTCTGATGAACACTCTCCCGTAGGGGGTACCCCGAGGGTCAGAAACCGATCCCGACCCCGGCGATCCGGCTCCAGGCGCGTTCCTGGGCGGCCGTCATCGGCGTTTCCCCGGGCCGCGGCGGGTATGGCGGAGGGCGGAACTCCGGGTCGTAGAAGCACCCGGAGGCACACGACGCGGCGATCGAGCGCGGGGTCGGCTTCCGGCCGGTGCGGACCCAGGCGTCCAGCGCGGCGATCGAGGTCGCGTACTCCGCCGGGCTCAGGTCGCTGTGCACGGTCTCGGTCGTGAACGTCCGCACCAGGTTCGGAGCCCGGTACGCGGCCTCGTTCTCGACGAGCACCTGCGGGTCGCCGATCGCGTGCAGCGTCAGCACCGGCACCGCGACCCGGCCGGTGAGGTCGCTGTCGTACGAGAGGTCGCGGCGCGCGGTCGGGTCGGCGTCGAACCGGGCCACGCCCGCGTTCAGCGCGCGGTCGTCGTGCGAGCCGGTGTACACGACCCCGCGATTGCTGAACGGGTTCCGCCCGCCCAGCCGCTTCCACACGATGTCCTGGAACAGGAACGTCGCGTACTGCAGGTGCACCTCGAGCGTCCGCTCCGGCAGCCGGGTGACCGCGAGGATGTCGTCGAGGTTCCGCTGCTGGACGGCCGTCCGGGCCCCGGCCGAACCGACGCAGTCGGTCAGCCGGTCGTGCAGCTCGGCCGGGGTCAGCGTCGAGTCCTCGGGCAGCCCCTGCCACTCCGGCCCCGGCAGGTTGCGGCAGTAATACTGGTACACGACCCGCAGGTCGACCCGGTGGTCGTAGCCGCGCGACCCGCCGGCCAGCAGGCCGCTGGTCAGCAACACCCCGTCCCAGGAGCCCGGGTAGACCTCGGCCGCCTTCGCGGCCACGTCCCCGCCGTACGACTGTCCGTGCAGGTACGTCCGGGCCGGCCTCCCGAAGCGTTCGACGAAGAGCCTGCGCACGTTCTCGGTGTCGGCCGCGGCCATCCGGACGCCGTACCCGCCCCGCCGATACGACGACGCCGCCCAGGCGTACCCGGCGTCGACCATCCCGGCCCAGGGCTCGGGAGTGGACACGTCGAAGTCCGGCCCGCCGTGCGCGAACACCACGAGCGAGCCGTTCCAGTGCGTCGGCACGGCCATCGCGTAGTAGGCGCCGTTCTCGTCCTGACCGGTGTAACACGTGGCCCGGCCGGCCAGCTCGCTCGGGCAGGTCAGGACGGCCGAGCGCGCCGCGCCGCCGAGCGTCAGCAGGAGGACGGCGGCGAGCAGCGCCCTAGTGATCGCCATCGGAGAGCAGCGCGGTCAGGCCGCCGCGCGCGTCCTCGACGACGGCGGTCTCGGCCGCGGGCTCGTCACCCGCGCGCAGAGCGCGCACCAGCGCGCGGTGGGTCGCGTAGCGTTCCTCGCCGAACCGTGGGTCGCCGGACACGCGCTCCAACCGCCGGGCCCGGGTCTCCGACGGCGAGAACACTCGGGTCTGGTCGAGCAGCCGTACCAGCACCGGGTTGTTCGCGCAGGCGCTGACCGCGTCGTTGAACCGCTGCATCACGTCGAGCAGCTGGTTGACGTTGCGGGTCACCGGCTCGCGCTTCTTCAGCCGCTGCTCGATGACCAGCCGCAGGTCGTCGGCCTCGTCGAGGATCGCGTCGAGGTTGTCGACCTGCTCCGGGGTCGCGTGCCGGGCGGCGAAGCGGGCGACCATCCCACGCAGCGCGACCTCCACTTCGGCCAGATCCTGCAGCGCGGAGTCGCCGATGCTCGACACCTTCACCGTGCGGGGGCCGCTGCGCTCGAGCAGACCGTCCTGCTCGAGCCGGCGGATCGCCTCGCGCACCGGCGTCGGGCTCACCGCGAGCCGCTCGGCCAGCCCGCGCTCGGTCACCTTCTGGCCCGGCCGCAGCTCGCCGGTGACGATCGCCGCCCGGACCGACCGGTAGGCCCGGTCGGCGAGCGTGTCGCTGGTGAGCTCGGCAAGGGATTCGGTCGCCACCGCCGCAGCTTAACCGCCCGCCATGCAACCCTTGACGAATTTGCTATAGCAAAACTACGGTGGCCCAACCCGATGGCGGGAGGAGAACAATGGCGTCTCGCGTCCTGATCACCACCGACTACCTGAAGCCCGGGGACGAGGTCGACCAGTACCTGCGTCGCCTCGGCCACGAGACCGTGCACGCGTCCGCCCCGCGCGATCTAGTCGCCGCCCTGAAAGGCATCGACGGCGCGCTGATCGGCCACGACCCGATGACCGAGGACGTGCTCACCCGGGCCCCCTCGCTCCGGGCGATCGTGCGCACCGGCGTCGGTTACGACTCGGTCGACGTCGCGGCTGCGGCCAAGCTCGGCATCTCGGTCAGCAACCTGCCCGGCATCAACGCGAACGCGGTGGCCGAGTACACGATCGGACTGCTGCTCGTCGCCGCGCGGGGCCTCGTGCACAGCGCGGCCGGGGTCGCGGCCGGCCGCTGGCCGCGCGAGGACGGGAACGAACTGCGCGGCGCGACGCTCGGCCTGATCGGGTACGGCGCGGTGGCTCAGGCGGTGGTGCCGCTGGCCCGCGCGTTCGGCCTCCGGCTCCTCTGCACGACCAGCCGCCCCGACGTCCCCGAGGCCGTCCCCCTGGACGAACTCCTGGCCGCCTCCGACTACGTGTCGGTCCACACCGCGCTCACCGACCGGACCCGGGGTCTGCTGAACGCGGCCGCGTTCCGCCGGATGAAGCCCACCGCGGTGCTGATCAACACCGCCCGCGGCCCGATCGTCGACGAGCACGCGCTGATCGAGGCGGTCCGGTCGGGCGAGATCGCCGGGGCCGCGCTCGACGTCGTCGACGTGGAACCGCTGCCGGTCACCAGCCCGCTGCGGACCGTCGAGGAGATCGTCGTCTACTCCCACCTCGCCGGCCAGTCCGCGCAGGCCCGCCGGGCGGCCGGCATCGAGGGCGCCGCCGAGCTGGTGGCCGCCCTCAACGGCGCACCCCGCTTCGCGATCAGAAAGAAGCACTGATGGACGAAATTCGAATCCTCACGCCCACCGGCATGCTCGGCGCCGGCTGGGACGAGGCCACGATCGAGCGCGGGCTGGCGCTCGGCGTCGACGTGATCACCGTCGACGCCGGGTCCACCGACTCCGGGCCCTACTACCTCGGGTCGGCGACCGCCAAAACCACCGCCAAGGCCGTGGCCCGTGACCTGCGCAGCCTGCTGCGGGCGGCGGCCCGGTCCGGTGCGCCGCTGATCGTCGGGTCGTGCGGCACCAGCGGAACCGACCGGGGCGTCGACTGGGTCGCCGGCCTCGTCGCCGAGATCCAGGCCGAGGAGGGGCTCGACCTCCCGGTCGCGCGCATCTACAGCGAGCAGAACGCCGCCGACCTGAAGGAACACCTCGACGCCGGTCGCATCCACCCGCTGCCGCCGCTCGGCGAGCTGAAGGCCGAGACGCTGGAGAGCTGCGCGCACATCGTCGGGATGATGGGCCACGAGCCGATCGTCGAGGCGCTCGCGGCCGGGGCCCGGGTCGTGCTGGCCGGCCGCGCCACCGACACCGCGCTCGCGGCCGCGTACCCGCTGATGAAGGGCGCACCGGCCGGTCCGAGCTGGCACGCGGCGAAGATCGTCGAGTGCGGCGGGCAGTGCACGACGAACCCGCGCGGCGGAGGCGTCCACACCACGATCGACGCGACCGGGTTCACGATCGAGCCGCTCGCGGCCGACAGCGCCTGCACGCCGTACACGGTCGCCGCGCACATGCTCTACGAGACCGTGAACCCGTTCGAGATGCGCGAGCCGGACGGCACGCTCGACGTCCGCGAGGCCACGTACACCGCGCTGGACGACCGGCGGGTCCGGGTCGAGGGCTCGCGGTTCCACCGGGCCGAGCAGCACACGATCAAGCTCGAGGGCTCCCGGGTCACCGGCTACGAGACGCTGTCGTTCAGCGCGATCCGCGACCCGCTGGTGCTGGCCGACGTCGACGCCTGGGCCGCCCTGTTACGCCACCACGTGACCGCGCGGGTGACCCAGACCCTGGGCCTGGCCGACGACGAGTACGCGTTCGACGTCCGGCTCTACGGGCACAACGCGGTGCTGGACGCGATCGAGCCGGAGACCGGGGCGCCGCGTGAGGTCGGCGTGATGCTGCTGGTCAACGCCCCCGACCAGGCCACCGCGACCGCGGTCGCGAAGGTCGCCAACACGCTTCTGCTGCACCTGCCCGCGGCCGCGATGGACCACCTGCCGAGCTTCGCGTTCGCGAGCTCGCCGGCCGAGGTCGAGCGGGGCGCGGCCTACGAGTTCGTGCTCAACCACGTCGTCGACAGCGTGACCCCCACTGCCCTGTTCCGCATCGAGTACGGAGCCGTCCGATGACGACGATCAGCGACCTCGCGCTCGAGGTCCGTTCGAAGAACGCCGGCCCCTTCTGGGTGACGATGGAACTGTTCATGCGTGATGCCGACGGGTACCGAGCCGTGTCGTTCGTCGACGAGCGGATCGTCGCCGAGCTGTACCGGGTCGACCCGGGCACGATCCAGATCTTCCGGATCCCGTCGCTGAACATCGTCAAGATCTCGTTCCCGCGGCCGGTGTCCCAGGGCTCGCTCCGGGACCGGGACATGCACGCCGGTCAGCATCACGTCCCCTTGGCCCTGCTGGCGGTGCGCGGTGACTGACGTCGACCTGATCGTGGTGGGGGCCGGGCTGGCCGGCCTGGTGGCCGCGGCCGAGGCGGCGGACGCCGGCCGGTCGGTGGTGCTGCTCGACCAGGAGGGCGAGCAGTCGCTCGGCGGCCAGGCGTTCTGGAGCCTGGGCGGGTTGTTCCTGGTGGACAGCCCGGAGCAGCGGCGGATGGGGATCCGGGACTCCCGGGAGCTGGCCTGGCAGGACTGGCTGGGGTCGGCCCAGTTCGATCGCCCGGAGGACCGCTGGCCGCGGGCCTGGGCCGAGGCGTACGTCGACTTCGCCGCGGGGGAGAAGCGGGCCTGGCTGCGGGGGATGGGCCACCGGGTCTTCCCGCTGGTCGGCTGGGCCGAGCGGGGGGACGGGCGGGCCGAGGGGCACGGGAACTCGGTGCCGCGGTTCCACATCACCTGGGGGACCGGGCCGGGCGTGGTGGCGCCGTTCGCCCGCCGGGTGCGGGCGTCGTCGCGGATCCGGCTCGCGTTCCGGCACCGGGTCGACGGGCTCGTGGTCGAGGACGGGACCGTGGTGGGCGTGCACGGGGTGGTACTGGCGCCGGACCCGGCCGAACGGGGGCGGCCCACCTCACGGGTCACGGTCGAAGACTTCGAACTGAGGGCGCAGGCGGTGATCGTCACCAGCGGTGGCATCGGCGGGGACCACGACCTGGTCCGTCGCAACTGGCCGGCCCGGCTCGGGACACCGCCCCGGACGATGGTCTCCGGCGTGCCCGCGCACGTCGACGGACGGATGCTCGGCGTCACCGAGGCGGCCGGTGCGCGGGTGATCAACCCGGACCGGATGTGGCACTACGTCGAGGGCGTGCGGAACTGGGACCCGATCTGGGAGAACCACGGCATCCGGATCCTGCCCGGGCCGTCGTCACTCTGGCTCGACGCGACCGGCCGCCGTCTGCCCGCGCCGTACTTCCCCGGGTTCGACACGCTGGGGACGCTGCGCCACCTGCGGCAGACCGGCTACGACTACTCGTGGTTCGTGCTGACCCAGAAGATCATCGAGAAGGAGTTCGCGCTCTCCGGGTCGGAGCAGAACCCCGACCTGACCGGCAAGGACATCAAGCTCGTGCTCTCCCGGGTGCGGGGCGGGGCGCCGACGCCGGTGGAGGCGTTCAAGGCGCACGGGCCGGACTTCGTCGTCGCTGGCTCGCTGGCCGAGCTCGTCGCGGGCATGAACAAGATCGGCGAGGTCGAGCTCTCCGAGGACGCGCTGCGTGAGCTGATCGAGGCCCGCGACCGGGAGATCGACAACCCGTTCAGCAAGGACGCGCAGATCACCGCGATCCGGGGTGCGCGCAACTACCGGGGCGACAAGCTCAGCCGCACGGTGGCGCCCCACAAGCTGCTGGACCCGGCGGCCGGTCCGCTGATCGCCGTCCGGCTGAACATCATCTCGCGCAAGACGCTCGGCGGACTGGAGTCCGATCTCGACGGCCGCTGCCTGCGGGCGGACGGGACGCCGTTCCCGGGCCTGTACGCGGCCGGCGAGGTCAACGGCTTCGGCGGCGGCGGAATGATGGGCTACAACGCGCTCGAGGGCACGTTCCTCGGCGGATGTCTGTTCTCCGGCCGGGTGGCCGGACGCGCGGCTGCGCGCGCCGTCAGCTGACTGATTCAGCGGCGCGCCGTATTTCCCCTGGCGATGCCGGCGACGGTGCCGGCGAGAACCCCCGAGGACTCATCATGAAGAGGATCGCCTTAGTACCTCTCTCGCTCGCCGCCGCGCTCGCGCTCGCGGCCTGCGGCAGCAACGCCGGTTCGACCTCGTCCGCCGATCCGACCGCGTCGGCCGACGTCGGTCAGGCGTCCGCCGTCACTCCGGTGGACGCCTCGACGCTCGCCGCCGCGCGGAAGGAGGGCGAGGTGCTGCTGTACACGAACAGCGAAGAGCAACAGATGACGCCGGTCATCAAGGCGTTCGAGGCGGCCAACCCCGGTATCCGGGTGCGCAGCCTGACGCTCGGCAACCAGGAGATGTTCCAGCGCTACCAGACCGAGGTGGCGTCCGGGGGGTCGACCGCCGACGTGGTCATGAGCAGCGACGCGGTGGGGTGGCTGTTGTTCATGCGCTCCGGTGGGGTTTTGAACTACCGGGATCCGAACTCGCCAAACTTGCCGGATTACGCCCTGCTCGGGCCGGGCGTGTACGCGTTCTCCGAGGACCCGGTCATCGCGGTCTTCAACAAGGCCGTGCTGCCCGAGGACAAGCAGCCGACGACGATGGCCGACCTGGCCAAGATGGCCCCGCAGCTCGACGGCAAGATCGGCGCCACCGCGATCAGCAACGTCATCCAGTTCGGCGCGACCAGCGCCTACCTGCAGAAGTACGGCGACACCGGCTGGAAGACGCTCGAGCAGATCGGGGCCCACGCCGGGCTGGAGTCCGACAACGGCCCGCTGGTGACCAAGCTCGCCCAGGGCCAGTACGCGGCCGCGTTCTTCGTCTCCGGCACGGTGCGGGCGTTCATCGTCGACGACGTCGCCAAGGTCGTGAACTACCGGTACCTGAAGGACGGCACACCGCTGCTGCCCCGGGCCGCCGCGGTGACGTCGGCCGCGAAGCACCCGAACGCGGCGAAGGTGTGGCTGAACTGGCTGCTGTCGGTTCCCGGGCAGGAAGCCGCGTGCACCGGCGGGTTCACCCCATACCGCGACGGGGTCAAGTGCGACTTCGGACTGCCGCAGGTCAAGGCCATCGTCGGCGACCAGAACCTGATCATCGGGACGTTCGACGCGAAGCTCGCGACCGAGCAGCCGCAGATCGTCGCGCGCTTCAACAAGGCCTTCGGGCGATGACGCTCGCTCTCCCGGCGGTGCGGCGGCCCTCGATCGGCTGGTACGTCGTCTGGGGATCGACGCTGGTCGTCGTCGTGGGGCCGGTCGTGCCGATCCTGCTGGCTTCGCTGTGGTCGACGCCGCTGTACCGGTCGGGCGGTGGCTTCACGCTGGCCAACTACCGCAACCTGCTCACCGACTCGGCCTGGTGGGGAGCGGTCGGCAACAGCGCGCTGTTCGCGTCGCTGACCACCGTGCTCTCGGTGGTGCTCGGCGTCGGTGCGGCGGTGTTGCTGACCCGCACCAACGTGCCGTTCCGGCGGCTGCTGACCGGGGTGCTGATCCTGCCGGTGATGCTGCCCGGACTCGTGCTGATCGTCGGCTGGATGGCGATGTGGGCGCCGTCCGGGTACGTCAGCTCGTGGCTGTCGTTGCACACGTTCCTCGCGTTCCCGGTCGACCTGTACACGGTGCCGGGCATGGCGCTGGTCGCGACGACCGTGGCCGCGCCGACCGTGTTCCTGTTCTGCCGCGGCTCGGTGCTGGCCATCGACCCGGCGCTCGAGGACGCCGCCCGGAGCGCCGGGGCCCGGCCGCTGCGGGCGCTGGTCTCGGTGACCGTGCCGCTGCTGCGTCCGGCCGTGTTGAACTCGGCGCTGCTGGTGTTCGCGGTGTCGTTCGAGGTGCTAGGGCTGCCGCTGATCCTCGGGTTCTCGAAGGACATCACGTTCGTCTCGACCTACCTGTACGGGCACTGGATCACCGCCGCGTCGCCCGACCAGGGGCTGGTGTCGGCCGGGGCGATGTTCCTGCTGGTGTGCGTCTCGGGGCTGCTGGTGCTGCGCAACCGGCTGCTGGGGGATCTGGCCCGCTACACGGCGGTGACCGGGAAGGCGTCGGCCCGGCGCACGGTGGATCTCGGCGGCGTGCGCTGGGGGGTGTTCGCGGTCCTCGCGGGGGTGCTGGCCGTGCTCGTCGTCGTGCCGCTGGCCGGGGTCGCGCTGTCGGCGTTCACGTCGATCCTGACGCCGCTGGTCACGCCGTGGTCGGTGCTCACGCTCGACAACTTCTCGGCGATCAGCGGGAACCCGATCTGGTCGGACTCGATCGTGAACAGCCTGCTGATCGCCGGGGTCGGCGGGCTGCTGGCCACGCTGGCGATCGCGGTGATCTCGGTGGTGGCCCACCGGTCGTCGTTCCGGTTCCGCGGGTCGTTGCAGCAGGCCGTGCTGTGGCCGCGGATGATGCCGGGGCTGGTCACCGGCATGGCGTTCTTCTGGTCGTTCGCGATCCTCGACCCGAGCGGTGCGGTCCGGGCGTCGCTCTGGGGCATCGGGCTCGCGTTCGCGGTGCGCAGCCTGGCGCTCGGCTACGGGGTGTTCTATCCGGCGCTGGCGGCGATCGGGCTCGACCTGGACCGGGCCGCCCGGACGTCGGGGGCCACCTGGTGGCAGGCGTCGGTCGGGGTCGCGCTGCGGCTGGCGGCGCCCGCGATGGCCGCGTGTTTCGTCCTGCTGTTCGTCTCGATGCTCAACGACGCCGACCCGGCCGTCTTTCTCGTCACCGACCGGACGCCGGTCATGGGCCTGACGATGCTGCAGCTCGCGGCCACCAGCACCGGCGGGGCGGTGGCCGCGTTCGGCGTGATCCAGATCGCGATCACGCTGGCCGTTCTCGGCGCCGGCCGACTCTTCCTGGGGGTGCGCGCGCATGCCTGATCTGACGCTGACTTCGGTGGCGAAGAGCTTCGGGTCCAACGCGGTCCTGCACGATCTCGACCTGCACGTCGACGAGGGCGAGTTCTTCACGCTGCTCGGCCCGAGCGGGTGCGGGAAGTCGACCACGCTGTGGTCGATCGCCGGCCTGCACTCGCCCGACCGCGGCACGATCGCGTTCGGCGACCGGGTCGTGTTCGACGGCGGCCGGATCGACGTGCCGCCGGAGCGTCGCAATTGCGGGGTGGTGTTCCAGTCGTACGCGGTCTGGCCGCATCTGTCGGTGCACGACAACGTCGGCTACCCGCTGAAGTTGCGGCGGGTGGGGCACGCCGCGCGCGCGGCCCGCGTCCGCGAAGTGCTCGACCTCGTCGAGCTGGGCGCCTACGAGAAGCGGTACCCGCACGAGCTGTCCGGAGGACAGCAGCAGCGCGTAGCGCTGGCCCGCGCGCTGGCCCACCAGCCGGACCTGCTCCTGCTCGACGAACCATTCTCCAATCTGGACGCCAAGCTGCGCGAACGCGCGCGCGAATGGCTGCGGGCGCTGCAGCAGCGGATCGGGGTGACCACGGTCTTCGTCACCCACGACCAGGACGAGGCGCTCTCGATGAGCGACCGTCTCCTGGTGATGGACCAGGGCCGGGTCCGCCAGATCGGGACGCCGGAGGAGGTCTACCGGATACCGGCCGACGAGTTCGTGGCCGACTTCGTCGGGACCGTCAACCTGCTGAGCGGGCGCGCGTCCGGCGGGCAGGTGTGGCTGGCCGGGCTGGGGCAGCCGCTGACCGTGCCGGGCGCCCCGGACGGAGAGGTGCGGCTGGGCGTTCGCCCGGAGCTGGTCGTCGTGCAGCCGGCGCCGGGGGCGGTGAACACGGTCGCGGCGAAAGTGCGGTCGCGGGCGTTCCTCGGAGACCACTACCGGTACGTGGTCGGACTCGGCGAGCAGGACCTGGTGGTCCACTCGCTGGCTCCGGTGGAGCACGGGTCCGAGCTGACCGTGGAGGTGCCGCCGGGGGCGATCCGGGTGTTCTGACTCAGCGGGTCGGGCGCAGCGCCTCCGGGGTGAGGTCGGCGATCGTCGGGTAGCCGTCGACGGCCATCGTCAGGTCGGCCTCGGCCAGCAGCGTGCGCAGCACGTGGACGATGCCGTCGACGCCGCCGAGCGCCAGCCCGTACGCGTAGGGGCGCCCCACGCCGACCGCGGTCGCCCCGAGCGCCAGCGCCTTCACCACGTCGGTACCGCTGCGCACTCCGGAGTCGAACAGCACCGGGGTCCCGTCCGCCGCCTCGACCACGTCCGGCAGACAGTCCAGCGCGGGCAGCCCGCCGTTCGCCTGGCGTCCGCCGTGGTTGGAGCAGTAGATGCCGTCGACGCCGCCGTCGATCGCGCGTCGGACGTCGTCCGGGTGCTGAATGCCTTTGACGAGGAGCGGAAGCGACGTGAGCGAGCGCAACCAGGGCAGGTCGTCCCAGGTCAGCGGATTACCGAAGGACAGGGCCCAGTGCAGGATGGCCGCGTTGAGGTCCTCCTCCGGCGGCTTGGCCAATCGGGACCGGAAGACCGGGTCGCCGAGGTAGTTCTGCAGGCAGTGGCCGCGGAGCTGCGGGAAGTTGGAGGTGCGCAGGTCACGGGGGCGCCAGCCGGTGATCCAGGTGTCGAGCGTGACGACGATGCCGGCGTAGCCGGCCTGCTCGGCGCGGCGGACGAGGCTCTCGGCGACCTCGCGGTCGGTCGGCGTGTAGAGCTGGAAGAAGCCGGGCGTGTCCCCGAACTCGGCGGCGACGTCCTCCAGCGGGTCCACCGACAGCGTCGACGCCACCATCGGGACGCCGGTGCGCGCGGCGGCCCGGGCGGTCGCGAGGTCGCCGTGGCCGTCCTGGGCACACAGCCCGATGACGCCGATCGGGGCCAGGAAGATCGGGGTCGGGTAGCGGCGGCCGAACAGCTCCACCGTCAGATCGCGCTGGGCCGCACCGACGAACATCCGAGGAATCAGCCCGTGCTTCGTGAACGCCGAGACGTTCGCGCGCTGGGTGTGCTCGTCGCCGGCGCCGCCGGCCACGTACGACCAGATGCCGGGCGCGAGCGCGGACTCGGCGCGTTCTTCCAGCTCGGCGAAGGTCACCGGATAGGGCGGAAGAACGCCGGACAGGCCGGCGAAGTAGATCTCGTTCTGGTAGTTCCCGAACGGCGCAGACATCGCTACAGCGTAGTCAGACGGCCGGGCCGATCGGCTCGTACGATTCGGTCATCGCGACGGCGGGCAGGTGACCGGTATGACGTCAACGGATCCCTCGGTCGACGTCCTGGTGCTGGTGGCGTCGGCCGGCGGGCTCGGCGCGATCTCCGCCGTGCTGCGGACGCTCCCGGCCGACCCCCCGGTCGCGATCGTCGTCGCGCAGCACCTGGGCGGTCACGGGAGCGCGCTCGTCGACATCCTCGGCCGCCGGGTCGACGTTCCGGTGCGCTGGGCCGCCGACGGGGACGTCCTGGTCCGGGGCGAGGTGCGGGTAGCGCCGCCGCGGTCGGTGCTGGAGGTGCTCCCCGACGGAGCTCTGTCGGTGTCCCCGCTGCGGAAGCCCTACGAGCCGCTCGACATCCTGCTGTCGTCGCTCGCGGATTCGTTCGCGAACCGGGTGGCCGCGGTCGTCCTGTCCGGCATGGGCCGGGACGGCGCGGTGGGCGCCAAGGCCGTGCGCGACGCCGGTGGCATCGTGCTGGCCCAGAGCCCGGACTCGGCCGAGCACGCCGGCATGCCGGCCGCGGCGATCGCGGCCGGCGCGACGGATCTCGTCGTCGACCTCTACGACATCGGCCCGCTGCTGCTCGACGTCGTGCGCGGCGGCGTCCGGCCCCGCGACAGTGGCGACCGGTCCGCGGCCGCGCTGTTCGACCTGCCCGGCGAGGTCGCCGCGCTGCTCCGCACGATCGACTGGTACCGGACGACGCTGGGGCCGGTCGCGACCTGGCCGGCCGTGCTGGTGTCGACGCTCCGGACCGCGCTGGAGTGCCCGGTCGGCCTGTGCGTGCTCTGGGGCCCCGACCAGCTGCAGTTCTACAACGACGCCTACCGCCAGATCATGGGTGACCGGCACCCGGCCGGGCTGGGTCAGTCGAACCGCGAGTGCTGGCCCGAGGTCTGGCACCTCAACCAGCCGCGCTACGCGCGGGTGATGAACGGCGAGGCCGTCGCGCTCAAGGACGCGCTGTACCCGATCACCCGGGACGGCGTGCTGCGTGACTGCTGGTTCGACCTGACGTTCAGCCCGATCCGCAGGGACGACCGCCGGGTCGAGGGCGTGCTGGCCACCGTGATCGAGACCACCACCGAGGTGCTGAGCCGACGACGGCTGACGACGCTCGACGCGCTGGCGGTCGCGGTCGGCGGCGCCGAGACCAGTTCGGCGGCCCTGGAACGGACGCTCCGCGCGCTGGCCGCCCACGACGCCGACATCCCGTTCAGCGTCGGCTACGTCGTCGATCGGGCGCGCACCCGCGTCGACCTGGTCGGCGCGGTGGGGACGCCACCCGGCGGACCGCTGGCGCCGCACACGCTGAACCTCGACGCCGACCGGCCGCCCTGGCCGATCGACCAGGTGGTGTCGGGGGGAAGCCCGGTGCGCCTGAACGACCTGGGCAGCCGGTTCCGCGGCGCGGTCGTCGGCCGGCTCGGACGTCACCCCGAGACCGCGCTGGTGTGCCCGCTCGGCGGCATCGACGACGACCGCCCGATCGGCGTCCTCGTGCTCGGCCTCAACCCGAGCCTCCCCGAGGACTCGATCTACCTCGACTTTCTCCACCTGGTCGCCGCGCACACCGGCGCAGCGCTGACCGAGGCGGCGATCCGGGAGCGCCAGCAGGGGCGCATCGACCAGCTCGCCGAGCTCGACCGAGTACGGAGCGAGTTCCTCTCCAACATCAGCGACGAGTTCCGGACGCCGCTGACGCTGCTGCTGGCCCCGCTGGAGGAGCTCAGCTCCCCGGACGTCGACCTCCCGGAGCCGCAGCGGGTCGCGGTGGAGGCGGCCCAGCGCAACGCGCGCCGGTTGCTGACGATGGTCGAGAGCCTGCTCGACTTCTCCCAGATCGAGGCCGGCCGGATCGAGGGGCGGCTCGAGCCGACCGACCTGGCCCGGCTGACCACCGAGGTCGCCGACGCGTTCCGCGGGGCGATCGAGCGGGCCGGAATCCAGTTCACCGTGGACTGCCCGACGCTGCCCACTCCGGTCGCCGTGGACACCACGATGTGGGAGAAGATCGTCGCGAACCTGCTGTCCAACGCGCTGAAGTTCACGTTCGAGGGCGAGATCCGCCTCGGGTTGCGCGAGTTGCCGCACCACGTCGAGCTGAGCGTCGAAGACAGCGGCGTCGGCATCCCCGAGGACCAGCTGGCGAACATCTTCCAGCGGTTCCACCGGGTGCTCGGCGTCCGCGCCCGCACGCACGAGGGGGCCGGTATCGGGCTGGCGCTGGTCGACGAGCTCGTCCGCCAGCACAACGGGCGGGTCCGGGTGCAGAGCACCGAGGGCAAGGGCAGCCGGTTCACGGTCTGGATCCCCACCCGCCGGGCCGCCGGGGCCCGGCCGACGACCGAGCACAAGAGCAGGCACCCGGTCGCCGGTGCGCTGGCCGAGATCGCCGGTTTCTGGGGAGTGGCGCCGACCGTTCCCCGGACGCCGGACGTCCCGGTGGGGCCGGGGCTCGGCGCGGACGGGCACCGGGCGCGGGTGCTGGTGGTCGACGACAACAGCGACATGCGGAGCTACCTGAGCCGGTTGCTGTCCGCGTTCTGGGACGTCGACCTGGCCGGCGACGGCGATCAGGCCCTCGACCGCGTCCGGCAGCGGCCGCCGGACCTCGTCCTGGCCGACGTGATGACGCCGAACGTCGACGGTCTGCGGCTGTTCCGGCAGCTCCGGGCCGAGAGCGTGCTGCGTGGCGTGCCGATGATCCTGCTCAGCGCGCGGGCCGGCGAGCAGGCCGCGATCGACGGGCTGGCCGCCGGCGCCAGCGACTTCCTGTCCAAGCCGTTCGCGGGTCGCGAACTCGTCGCCCGGGTCGCCGCGCAGCTCCAGCTGGCGCAGGTCCGCTCGGACGCCGACCGGCGCTTCCGGGCGCTGATCGAGGCCAGCTTCGACGTCGTCTACCGGATGAACCCCGACTGGACCGAGCTGCGCGCGCTCGACGGCCGGGGCTTCATCGCCGACGCCGACGAGCCCACCAGCACCTGGCTCGACACGTACGTCCGCCCGGAGGACCAGCCGCTCGTGCTGGCGGCGATCGAGCGGGCGGTGACGAGCCGGGGGGTCTTCGAGCTCGAGCACAACGTCGTCCGCGCCGACGGGACGCTCGGCCGGACCCTCTCCCGGGCGGTGCCGCTGTTCGCCGACGACGGCGAGATCGTCGAGTGGGTCGGCACTGCCGTCGACCTGACGGCCTAGAGATCGAGGAGTTCCTCGTGGAAGCCGCCGAAGCCTCCCTCGGCGTCCACCAGGTGGATCTCGAGGATCCAGTGGCAGTCCCGGCCGGCGCGGTCGCGGCGGCGCATCGGGTCGTCGCTGCCGTCGGTGATGTAGTACTCGATCTGGTCGCCGTTGATCCGCTCGTGCGGGAACTCCCCGACCAGGTGCCCGGCGTGCGGACCGCCGTAGGTCCAGCCGGCCTCGGCGGTCAGACGCTTGACCTCGGTGAACAGCTCGGCGCCGGTGATGTCGGGGTGGGCCGCGAAGTAGGCCCGGCCGGCGGCGAAGACCTCCGGCAGCGCGTCCCGGATCGCCAGCTTGGCCGGGTCGTCGCCGAGCACGAACGTGCGGCCGAAGTCGGCCTCCCACTCGGCGAAGATCGGCCCGAAGTCGACGAAGACGATGTCGTCGTCGGTGAGGGTCCGGTCGGGCGGGTTCTCGGCGTAGGGGTGCAGCGTGTTCGGCCCCGATCGGACGATCCGCTTGTGCCAGAACCGCCGGACGCCGAACATCTCGCCGGCCAGGTCCCGGATGCGGTCGCTCACCTCACGTTCGCCCGAACCGGGCGCGATGAGCCCGCCGGCCTCCACGGCCGCGAACAGTTCTCGAGCGTGCGCCTGCGCTTCCAGGAGTCCAGCGGCCCGCTCGGTCTCGGTAGTCACCCCCCGACCCTAGAACGCTTGGGGCTACGTCGGTTCCCAGGCCAGTAGGCGGCTCAGATCGGCGGCTCGGACGGCGTCCGACAAAGCGCGGGACACCAGGGAGGACGGGCCGTGATCGCCGGTCACCAGGCCGACGGCCGGGGCCGGCGCCGGAGGCGCCAACGGGACCGCCCGCAGGCCCGCGGGTTCGCCGAACGCCCGCAACCAGGTGTGGGCGATGACGCCCGACCAGCGGCCGGTCGCCAGGTGGGCGTAGAGCGCGTCGACGGTCTCGGCCTCGACGACCGGAGCGTGCGCGGCCCCGGCGGCGCGCATCGCCGCGTCGATGATCCCGCGGTTCTGCATGCCGGAGACCAGCGCGCAGAGCGGAAGCTCGGCGGCCTCGGCCCAGCCGACGGTCGCCCGGCCCGCGAACGGGCCGTCGGCCGGGGTCAGCAGCACGTACCGCTCGCGGTACAGCTCGAGCGTCTGCGACTCGGCGAGCGGCTCGTCGGGCAGGTAGGTCAGCCCGGCGTCGAGCTCGTAGGCGTGCAGGCGGCGGAGGATCTCGGGAGCCGGGAGCACCTCGATGCGCATCCGGGCCAGCGGGTGCCTCCCTACCAGCGCCTCGCTGAGGACCGCGGTGGCGGGCACCGCGGTCGGTATCGCGCCGAGCCGGACGGTGGCGGTGAGCCCGTCGCGCATCCGGTCGAGGTCGATCCGGAGCGCGTCCCGCTCGGCCAGGATGCGGTGCGCCCAGCCGACGACCCGCAGCCCTTCGGGCGTGAAGCCGCCGAACCGCCGTCCACGCCGGACGATCGTGACGCCGAGCTGCCGTTCGAGCTTGCGCAACGCGGCCGAGAGCGCGGGCTGGGTGGCGTGGCAGGCTTCGGCGGCCCGTCCGAAGTGCTGCTCGCGTTCGAGCCAAGGTGCTCTGCGTGCTCTACCCGGACCCGGTGGACGGCTACCCGAAGTCCTACGCCCGGGACTCGCTCCCGGTGCTGACCGGCTACCCCGACGGCCAGACGCTGCCGACGCCGTCGGCGATCGACTTCACGCCGGGCGAGCTGCTCGGCAGCGTGTCGGGCGAGCTCGGGTTGCGGGCCTACCTGGAAGGTCTCGGCCACGAGCTGGTCGTGGTGTCCGACAAGGACGGCCCGGAGTTCGACGCGCACCTCGCGGAGGCCGAGGTCGTGATCTCGCAGCCGTTCTGGCCGGCGTATCTGACTGCTTCCCGGCTCGCGGCGGCACCCAATGTGAAATTGGCGCTGACCGCCGGCATCGGTTCCGACCACGTCGACCTGGACGCGGCGATCGCGCACGGCGTCACGGTGGCCGAGGTGACGTTCTGCAACAGCATCAGCGTCGCCGAGCACGTCGTGATGATGATCCTCGGGCTGGTGCGCAACTACCTGCCTGCGAACCGGGTGGTGAACGACGGCGGGTGGAACATCGCCGACTGCGTCGCCCGGTCGTACGACCTCGAGGGGATGGAGGTCGGGACCGTCGCCGCGGGCCGGATCGGGCTGGCCGTGCTGCGCCGGCTCGCCCCGTTCGGGGTCCGGCTGCACTACACCGACCGGCACCGGCTGCCTGCTTCGCTGGAATCCGAGCTCGGATTGACGTTCCACGCGTCGACCCAGGAGATGGTGCCGGTCCTGGACGTGGTGACGGTGAACGCGCCGCTGCACCCGGAGACCCAGGGCCTGTTCGGATCCGAGCTGCTGTCGACGATGAAGCGGGGCGCGTACCTGATCAACACCGCCCGCGCGCTGATCGCCGACCGGGACGCGATCGTCCGGGCGCTGGAGTCCGGGCAGCTCGCGGGGTACGCGGGTGACGTCTGGTACCCGCAGCCGGCACCGGCCGACCATCCGTGGCGGGCCATGCCGCACCACGGGATGACCCCGCACATCTCCGGGTCGTCGCTGTCGGCCCAGGCCCGGTACGCGGCCGGGGCGCGGGAGATCCTGGAGTCGTACTTCGGTGGCACGCCGATCCGCGACGAGTACCTGATCGTCGACGGCGGTTCGCTGGCCGGAGCGGGCGCCCACTCCTACAGCGTCTGATACCCGTCGTGCCCCGGCTTGCCGCTCTGGGGTAGACGTTGTGGCGTGACCAGGATCCTGACGGACGACGCCGACGCGGTGAGCGCGGCGACCGAGTTGGCCGCCGCGTGGCGGCCGGGCGCGGTGGAACGGGACGCGACCGGTGCGCTGCCGTACCGGGAGCTCGAGGCGCTCGCCGCGTCCGGGCTGCTCGGGATGCGCATCCCGCGGGCCCACGGCGGCCCGGGCGTCAGCGCGGCGACCGTCGCCGAGGTGTTCCGGATCCTGGCCACCGCCGATCCGGCGGTGGCCCAGATCCCGCAGAACCACATCGCGTTCGCCGACCTGCTGCTGCGCGCGGGCTCGCCGTCCCAGGTGGCGTTCTTCGCGGCCGAGTTCCTCGGCGGCGCCCGCCTCGGGAACGCGCTCTCCGAGCGTGGCACGAAGACCGCCCGCGACTTCGCGACCCGGATCCTGCCGTCCGGCGACGACTACGTCGTCGACGGCCGGAAGTACTACTCGACCGGTGCGCTCACCGCGCAGTGGATCCCGGTGTTCGGTAAGGACGAGTCGGACGAGGTGTCGGTCGCGTACGTGCGGCGGGACGCTCCGGGGGTCGTCGTCGAGCAGGACTGGAACGCGTTCGGCCAGCGGTCGACGTTCAGCGGGACGACGATCCTCACCGACGTGGTCGTACCGGGCGACCACGTGCTGCGGCAGCCGTTCGTGCGGCTGGCCGGGACCACGTTCGGGGCGTTCGGGCAGATCATCCACGCGGCGATCGAGGTCGGCATCGCCCGCGGAGCGCTCACCGACGGGGTGGCGTTCCTGCGCGAGCGGGCCCGGCCGGCGCCCGGCTCCGGGGTGACCAGGGCGATCGACGACCAGCAGATCGTCCGGCTGGTCGGCGAGCTGGAGGTCGACGTCCGGGCCGCGGAGGCGTTCCTCCGGTCGGCGGCCCGGGCGCTCGACGCGTCCGAGGACGCCGGCTACAACGCGACCGAGGCGCGGCTGGAGGTGGCGGCGGCCAAGGCGTTCGCGGGCCGGGTCGCGCTCGACGTCTCGACGCGGATCTTCGACTTCGCCGGCTCCAGCGCGGCCGACCGGGGCCAGGGCCTGGACCGGCACTGGCGCAACGCCCGCACCCACACCCTGCACGACCCGGCCCGCCTGAAGGAGCTGGCGCTGGGAACCTGGCTGGTCACCGGCGTCCCGCCGGACCCGGCCAGCACGCTGATCTGAGTTCTCAACCGCAGCATTCACCTACCCTCCCGATAAGTCACCGCGAGTGGTGACAATGTACGTATGCCTTCCGGGGGACATGGGCCGAACGTGATCGCGGTTGCGGGCCGATCGATGCTGCTGACGTCGACGAGCAGCGGAGCGGCCGTGCACCTCGCGACGGTCGCCGACGCGCCCGGCCGGGGGCGCGAAGCAGTGGGGGAGAACGACGTCGCCAAGGGCTACGACGCGGTCGCGCTCACCGCTCCGCTGTGGTCTCGCACCACGCTCTGTGGCCGGGTCTGGGCGGTGATGGTCGGCGGCGACGGGGGGCCGGTGGGACGGTCGCGGCTGGTGGCGTTCGCGCCGACCTGCCGTCGCTGCCTGGCCCTGATCGACCGGCACTTCCCGGCCCCCGAGCGCGACTCGCGGCTCGATCTGGTCGCCCAGGTGGCCGCGAACGTCGTCGTCGAGCGCCGGGGCTTCGCAGAGATCCACGACGTGCCGGGCGACCAGCAGGCCGAGCTCCGCAAGACGGTACGCGGGCTGATCCGGGTGCGTACCCACCACTCGGTGCGGACGTCGGTCGCCGAGGGCGTCGTCTACGTCGAGTGCCCGGCCATCTCGGGCGAGCACGGTCGCCCCGACGCGGCCGAGACCGTCTCCTGGGACGCCTGGGGTCAGTGACCGACGGCCGCGGCCACGCTCAGCCGCCGGGCCCGGACCGCCAGGTCCACCAGCGTCAGCAGGATGATCAGCGCGACGATGCCCTTCACGGTCTCATCGGCGGCCGCCCTTACGAAGATCGGGCCGGTGCCGATGGCCCAGGTGAGCACCGCGCACGCCACCAGGCTGTGGACGAGGTCGACGGCGAGCAGTCGGGCGCTCCACCGCCCGGCCCAGGCGGTGACGGCCTGCAGCGCGATACCGGACACCAGCAGGGCCAGAACGACCGGCCCGCGCAGCCGGAGGAACCCGTCGTCGTAGGCCAGCGCGTCGTAGGCCGCCGGAGCCGCCCGGCCACCGGTGACGACCCGGAGCGCGCCGGCCGGGTCGATCAGCACCACGGTGCCGGCGACGAAGAACACGACCGCCGCGACCCGTCCGAGCCGGTTGATCCGGCCGGTCGGCACCCGGTGCGGCTTCCATTCCGCGGGCCGGCGACGCCGGTACCAGGCCCGGGCCGCGAACCGGGCGAACAGCACGCCGAGCCAGGCGAACACGAGCGGCCAAGCGGTATCAGGGGCCCGGCCGAGATCGTGCACCGGCTTGATCAGCTCGTCGAGGAACGCCGCCAGGTGGATGAGCACGGCTCCGCCGACCGCGAGCGTCAGGAACCGGCGGGTGTCGGCGGGGTCGATGAGCGTCACCGGCTGCCCGTAGCGGGCCGCGACCTCGGCCGGATGCCCGAACCGCCGCAGCACCTCCTCGGCGCCACCATCCTGCACTTCTTCGATCAGTAACTCGCGCAGCTCCCGCGCGACATCGGCGCGCTGCCGCCGTGGCAGAAGCTCGACCACGTCCGCGACATAGCTGTCGATCAGGTCCATGACCCCGTCCCGTTCCCCAGGAGATGGTTCATCGTCGTGTTCAGGCCCTGCCACGAACCCCGGAGCCGCTCGAACAGCGCCCGGCCCTCGGCGTTGAGCGCGTAGTACCGCCGGGGCTTCCCGTCGGACGTCCGCCATTCGCTACTCAGCACGCCCTGCGACTCCAGCCGGCGCAGCAGCGGGTAGAGCGTGCCCTCCTCGATCGTCAGCCCCTGTTCGGCCAGGGATTGACGCAGCTCGTAGCCATAACGACGCTCACCGAGCTGGGACAGCACCGCCAGCACGACGACGCCCCGGCGCAGCTCCTGTTCGAGCTTCTCGGGAACGTCGTTTACCATGCGGCACACAGTACCATGCGGCACACAGGAGAACCGATGACCAGACTGGACCGCCGGCTCGGCCTCACCGATGCGGTCGTCATCGGTCTGGGCGCGATGCTCGGCGCCGGGATCTTCGCCGCGCTCGGTCCGGCCGCGTCGGCGGCGCGGGCCTGGCTGCCGTTGGCCCTGGCGATCGCCGCGGTCGTCGCGTACTGCAACGCGACCTCGTCGGCCCGGCTGGCCGCGCGCTACCCGGACTCCGGCGGCACCTACGTCTACGGGCGCGAACGTCTGGGCGAGTTCTGGGGGTACCTGGCCGGCTGGGGGTTCGTCGTCGGCAAGACCGCGTCGTGCGCGGCGATGGCGCTCACCGTCGGCACTTACGTCTGGCCGGCCCACGCCCACGCGGTGGCGGTGGCCGCGGTGCTCGTGCTGACCGCGGTGAACTACGTCGGCGTCCAGAAGGCGGCCTGGCTGACCCGGGCGATCGTCGTGACGGTGCTGGTCGTGCTGGCCGTCATCGTGGTGGTCGGGCTGAGTTCCTCCGGGCGGCCGGCGGGTCTGTCGGCCCCGTCGTCGGTGCTGGGCGTGCTGCAGGGCGCCGGCCTGCTGTTCTTCGCGTTCGCGGGCTACGCCCGCATCGCCACGCTGGGCGAGGAGGTCCGCGACCCGGCGCGGGTCATCCCGCGGGCGATCACGGTTGCTCTCGCGGTCACGCTGGTCGTCTACGCCCTGGTGACGCTCGCCGTGCTCGCGGTCCTGGGGTCGGCTCTGGACGGTGCGGCGACGCCACTGGTGGACGCGGTGCGCGCGGCCGGGCATCCCGGGTTGGCGCCGGTCGTGCGGGCCGGTGCCGCGGTGGCGGCGCTCGGGTCTTTGCTGGCCCTGCTGCTCGGCGTGTCGCGGACCACGCTCGCGATGGCCCGCGATCGGCACCTCCCGCCGGTGCTGGCCGCCGTTCACCCGCGCTTCGGTGTGCCGCACCGGGCCGAGGTGGCGATCGGGGCGATCGTCGCGGTGGTCGCGGCGACCGCCGACCTGCGGGACGCGATCGGCTTCTCGTCGTTCGGGGTGCTGGCGTACTACGCGGTGGCGAACGCGTCGGCCTGGACGCTGACCCTCGCCGAGGGCCGCCCGCCGCGGGTGGTGCCGGTTCTCGGGTTTCTGGGCTGCGTGGTGCTAGCGGTGGCGCTCCCGCTCAGCGCCGTGCTCGCGGGCACCGCGGTCCTCGCCGCCGGCGCCGCCCTCTACGCCCTCCGCCGACTGCTCCCCCCGAACGAACGCGGATAGGACACGCCCGAGCGAGCCCGATCCGCTTCCGTCCATCGCCGCCGTCCACAGCTAGAGGCGGGCTCTCGCGCCCGGTGACGTGGGGCGCGCACAGTGGCCGGGTGGATCTGCTCGCCCGGCAGTCCGGGTTGATTCACGGCACCAGGCACTGGCGCTCGGCCTGACGCGGAGCGGGATAGCCTGGCGGCTCTCCCGCGGCTATTGGCAGCGCGTGCTGGCCGGTATCTACGCGAGCTTCAGCGGCCCGCTCTCGGAGATGCAGCGCTTGCAAGCGGCCGCGCTGCACGGCGGCACGTGCGCGCAGATCACCGGCGTCGCGGCCCTGCGGCACCATCGCCTGAGGTATCTACCGGACGAGTCTCGAGTCCACGTCCTCGTGCCGCCGAGCACGCGTCGGAGTTCCCGCGGATTCGTCGTCGTGAGCACCACCCGGCGACTCGACGATCACGCTCGGCTCCTGCCGGCGATGGAGATCTGCTCGGTCTCCCGGGCGGGTGCGGACGCCGCACGCGCCGGATATCCGTTGCGTGAGGTACGGGCGTTTCTCGCCGAGATGGTGCAGCGCCGGCTCACCACGGTCGACGCGCTGGAGCGAGGGGCCCGGCTCGGGCCCAAGCGCAACAGCGCGCTACTCCGCCGGGTGATCGCCGAACTGACCGACGGCGTGGTCTCCGCGCCGGAAGCGGAACTCCGCGACCTCGTCCGCGGCAGCGCGATCCTGCCGGCCGTGCGGTGGAACCCCGCCCTCGTCGCCGCCGACGGCACAGCGCTGCCGTCCCCGGACGGCTTGATAGAAGACGCAGGCCTGGCGCTGGAATCGAACTCGCACGAGTTCCACTCTTCACCGCGCGACTGGCATCGCACGTATCACCGGCAGAACGTGCTCGCCGCCCGTGGGGTGCTGACGTTGCACTTCACACCCCGCGATGTGCGCGAAGACTCCGATCAGGTGCTCGCCCTCATCGAGAAGGCGTACCTCGAACGTGCCGGAAGCTTCACCGGCGTACGGGATCGGTGGCACGCGGATCGGGCCCGTCCTGGCGAGCCCGGTCCGCGTTCGGGCGGCGTCAGCCGCGGATGGTTTTGGCCAGGGCGCTGAAGAAGCCGTCTTCGGCGGTGGCGAACGGCGTGTCGGCGACCATGTACGTCCAGGTCGTCGTCGGGCGACGGAGGCCGGCGTCCTCCAGATCGATGCCCTCGTCGGTGAGCTCCGCCGTCGTCAGCGTCTCGTCGGCCGCCTCGACCACCCGGTCGCGCAGACCGCGGAACGCGTTCACGGCGAGCGAGTTGAACTCGTCCAGCGGCGCTTCGCGGCCGAGGATCCGCAGGTGGATCCCCTCCCGCAGGCCGGCCAGGTCAGCCAGGTGCTCCGCCCAGGCCTGGTCCAGATGGAAGAGCAGAACATTCGACGCCGTGGCCATCGCGACCGACGAATCGATCTCGTCCAGACGCTCGAGCGCCTCCAGGCTGAGCCAGTCGCCGAGGTCGTCGGGGGTGGTCGCGTCCAGGATCACGTCGCGCCACTGGAGGGCGGCCGCCCGCTGGTTCTCGACGATCTCGTTGTAGCGGACGGTCTTGCGGTGGATCTGGTCGAGCTTGCCCGCCGCGACCCGCTGCGCGTGCTCGACGTGCTTGCGCACCGCGGCCGTCTCGACCTGGCCGTCGGAGGCCAGGTCCCGGATCTGCGGCACGTCCGGCGCCTGCTCGAGCACCAGGTCGTCGTCGACGCTGGTGAAGAACACCGACGTGCCCGGGTCGCCCTGACGTCCGGCCCGGCCGCGGAGCTGCCGGTCGAGCCGGGCCGAGTCGTACCGCCCGATCCCGACCACGCACAGGCCACCCAACGAACGCACCTCGTCGGACGACGACGCGTCGGAGCCGCCGAGCACGATGTCGACACCGCGACCGGCCATCTGCGTCGACACGGTGACCGCGCCCCGGCGCCCGGCCTCGGCGATGATGCCGGCCTCTTCCTCGTCGTTGCGGGCGTTGAGGACGACGTGCTCGATGCCCTCCTTGGCCAGCCGGTCGCTCCAGTACTCCGAGGTCGCGACGCTGCGGGTACCGATCAGCAGCGGCTGGCCGGTGCCGTGCACCTCGGCGAGGAACGCGAACAGCGCGTCGTCGCGGTACTCGGCGTCGGCGTAGAGGCGGTCGGGCTCGTCCTCGCGGATGTTCGGCTTGGCCGGCGGCACGACGCCGATCTTCAGGTCGTAGAACTCGTCGATCTGACCGGCCGCCTCACGGGCGCTCCCGCTCATCCCGGTCACCGTCTTGTACCCGGTGACCAGGGCCCGGATCAGGATCTGGTCGAGCACCTCGCCCGCCGACGACACCGCGAGGCCCTCCTTGACCTCGACCGCGGTCTGCAGGCCGTCGGGCCAGCGCTGCTTGTCGACGGTGCGCCCGCGCGAGCTGCTGATGATCTCGACCCGGTCGTGCCGCACCAGGTAGTCGACGTCCCGCTCGACCAGCACCTCGGCGTGCAGCGCGAGGTTGGCCGCGGTCAGGTGCCCCACCTGGTCGGACTCGAACAGGTTGTCGACGTCCAGGAACCGCTCGACCGCCCGCAGGCCGACGTCGGTGAACGTGGCGTTCCGGCGCTCGTCGTCGACCTCGTAATCACGACCGAGGCGGAAGCCTCGCATCAGCGACGCGAGGTCGCGGCCGTCGTGCACCGCGCCGGAGTCGCCGGCCAGCACGAGCGGGACCAGCGCCTCGTCGAGCAGCACCGCGTCGATCTCGTCGACGACCGCGACGTCGCGCACGTCCCCACCCTCGTGGTGCAGGACCATCGCCGACCGGGACGTGCGGCGGCGGTCGCGCAGCAGGTCGAAGCCGACCTCGTGGACCGGCGCGTAGACGACGTCGGCGCGGTAGGCCTCGCGGCGCTCGTCGTCGGTGTTCACCGACGTCACGCCGCTGCAGGAGATGCCGAACCAGGAGAAGAACCCGGCCGACCACTCGGCGTCGCGCCGGGCCAGGTAGTCGTTGACCGACAGCACGTGCACGCGCCGACCGGCGCAGCTGTAGGCCGCCGCGACCAGCGCGCCGACGAGCGTCTTGCCCTCACCGGTGGCCATGTCGACGACGTGGCTGCCCCGCACCATGTTGACGACGGCCAGCAGCTGGACGTCGTAGGCGTCGAGGTTCCAGACCCGGCGGCCGATCTCCCTGGCAACGGCGCAGAACTCCACCAGCTCGAGGTCGTCGAGCTCGGTGCCGGTGCGCAGAGCCTCGGCGGCCGCGCGCAGCTCGTCGTCGTCGAGTTCGGCGATCTCGTCCCGGCGCGCGTTGGCCCGCTCGACCACCGGTTGGAGCCGAGTCAGGTCAGCCGTGCCCGGTTCGTTCCTTAACCGGGCTACTGCCCCGGTCAGACGGCTTCGCCACCCGGATTCGCGTCCCATTCGGGTGAGAGTACTAGGGCAGTTGAGTGACGGCCGCGACCCGCTCCAGCAGGTCCGGGACGATCGCGTCGGCGGTCTCGGCGGTGAAGTGCAGACCGTCCGGGCGCAACGTCCGGCCGTCGACGGAATCCGGGCACCGCTCGTCGTCGCAGAGCAGGTCGGTCAGCGACAGCGACGTGACCCGGCCGTGGAACTCGGCGGCGACCTGGCGCCGTAACGCCGTGTAGGCGTCGACGGTCGCGTCGACCGCGGTGTGGGCGCAGGTCCCGGTGTCGTGGCCGAGCCGACGGCACAGCGATTCGGTCATCGGCGTCGAGTCGATCCAGACGACCCGGGCCCCGCCGGAGGTCAGCCGCTCCATCGTCAGGCGCAGCTGGGCGGCGACGAACTGCCGGTGCGCGGGCGTGCCGACGTCGACCGGGTCGCCGTCGGCCCCGCGGACCCGGTACGTCTCCCAGCGGGAGTGCACCAGGATGACGTCCGGCCGGTCCTCGTCGATGAGCCGCTGCTGCACGGTCGTCACCACCTGCGGGCAGACCGCACCGGTCGACCAGGGCGAGCCGTCCTCCTCCAGCATCAGCAGGCCGGCCACCGAGCAGGAGCTGACGCTGGCGTCGGTGTACGACCAGCCGCGCTCCTCGGCCGCCGTGGCCAGACCGGGGGAGAGGCTCTTGACGACCGAGTCGCCGACGGTCGCGAGCCTGAGCTCGGTCGACGCGGTGGGCGCGACCAGGGCCCGCGGGGTGGACAGCGCGGTCACGTTGCGCTCGTCGACCTGGGTGACCGGCGCGGTGGCGGCGGCGGTCGCGGCCAGGGTGAGGGCCGCTACCGCGGCGATCGCGGTGGGTGCGGCGAGGAGAATCCGCCGCCCGGTCAGCCCGAACGCCCCGCGCCGGACGGGCTTCTCGACGACGAAGTACGACGTCACCGAGAGCGCGAGCGTGAGCGCGATCTTCGCCGCCCCGTGGGCGAGCAGGCCGGGGGTGGTGGTGGGCAGCCAGGCGTCGTCGAGCCAGCAGTACACCGGCCAGTGCCACAGGTAGACGCCGTAGGAGATGAGCCCCAGCGCGACGACCGGCCGGGCGGTCAAGACCCGGTTCGGGTGGGCCACCGTCCCGACGACCAGCACCGCCGCCACCACCGCGAACGCCACCGCACCACCGCGGTAGAACCCCACCCACTCGTCCTGCATCGACGCGAACGCGACGAGCACCCCGGCCCCGGCCACGGCGGTGAGCACCCGGCCGACCCGGGGCCGGACCACCGCCGCCGCGGCGCCGATCAACAGCTCGAACACCCGGGTGTCGGTGCCGTAGTAGGCCCGCGACGGGTCCTCGGCCGAGTACCGGACCGCCATCAGCACCGCCGACACCGCGATCAGCCCGACGATCACCGGCAGCAGGAACCGCCGGACCCGCACCAGCACGAGCAGCAGCAGCGGCCAGACCAGGTAGAACTGCTCCTCGATCGCCAGCGACCAGGCGTGACGCAACGGCGACGGGGCCGCGAACGCGTCGAAGTACGACTGGCCCGAGCCGATCAGGTGCCAGTTCGCGCCGTAGAACAGCGTCCACAGGCCGTCCGAGCGCAGCGACGCGAGCTGCGACGGATCGACCGTGCGCCACCCGACCACCATCACCGCGGCGACGACCAGCAGCGCCGGCGGCAGCAACCGCCGGGCCCGGCGCAGCCAGAACGCGCCAAGGTCGAGCCGGCCCCGGGCCGCCCACTCGTCCAGCAACAGCGTCGTGATCAGGAACCCCGACAGCACGAAGAACAGGTCGACGCCGAGGAACCCGCCGGGCAGCCAGGACGCGCCGAGGTGGTAGACGAGCACCGCGGTGACGGCGAGAGCCCGAAGCCCGTCCAACGCCGGTCGGTAGCCCAGTCGATCAGGGCGAGGTACGGAGTGGGCCACTGCGGCCCAGTACCCAGACAACCAACGCGAACACACTGGCTGTGACACCGGCCACGCAAATCGCCGTCCAGCCGCCCGCGTTCCACAGCACCGCCGCCGCCGCCGATCCGATCGCTCCACCGATGAAGTTCCCGGTGACGAACACGGTGTTCAGCCGGCTGCGCAGTTCGTCCGACACCGACAGCATCCGGGTCTGGTTCAGGATGTTGCCGCCCTGGATCGCCACGTCCAGCAGCACGACCGCCACCAGCACCAACACGACCGAGTTCCGTCCCACCCCGGCAACGACGAACGAGACGAGCGTCACCGTCCAGGTCACGCCCATCGCGGCGATGCCGAGGCCGCGGTCGTGCAGCCACCCGGCCCGCTGGGCGGCGAGCGCCCCGGCCAGCCCGGCCAGGCCGAACAACCCGATCACCGACACCGGGTACTCGTACGGCGGCGCGCTGAGCAGAAACGTCAGCGACGTCCAGAACATCGTGAAGCAGGCGAAGCCGGTGCTGCCGAGGGCCAGCGTCCAGCGGACGGTCCGCTCCCGGGCGATCGCGGTGAACACCGACTTGATCAACGCCGGGTACGGCAGCTGGGTCTTCGGCGGCAGGGTCGGGATGCTCCGGTACAGCAGCGCCGCCAGCACCACCGCGACGACCGCGGCCACCCCGAAGATCGCCCGCCAGCCGGCCACGGACGCCACCAGCCCGCTGATCGTCCGGGAGATCAGGATGCCGACCAGCAGGCCGGACACCACCGTGCCGACGACCCGGCCGCGGTGGGCGTCGTCGGCGAGGTCGCCGGCCAGCGGGGTGAGGATCTGCCCGGCGACGGTGGTCACTCCGAGGGCGGTGATTGCGACGAGCAGCGTGCCGAACGACGGGGCCAGCGCACACGCGGTCAGCGCCACGGCCGCGCAGAGCAGCATCACCGGCACCAGACGACGTCGATCGAGCACGTCGCCGAGCGGGACGATCAGCAGGATTCCGCTCGCGTACCCGACCTGGGTCGCGGTGACGAGCCAGCCCGCCACCGCGGTCGAGGCGTGCAGATCGTCGGCGATGAAATCGAGCAGCGGCTGGGCCCAGTAGAGGTTGCCGACGGCCGCGCCACCGGCGATCGCGAAGAGAAGCGTGAGGCCACGGCTGATCGGTTGCACTGGCCAAACGTTAAACGAGGCGCTGGTAGGTCTCCGGACGGCGGGTCTCGAAGAACGGGAAGAGCGTGAGCCAGTCGCGCCGCTGGTCGAGATCCAGCTCCGCCACGAGCGCGACATCGCGGTCGCGAGGACCCGCGCACAGCACCCGCCCGTACGGGTCCGAGATGAACGACGACCCGTAGAACGTCAGCAGGCCTTCCGACCCCCAGCGGTTCGGCACGACCATGAACAGACCGTTCGCGATACCGTGCCCGACGATCACGTGCTGCCAGAGCGGCGCGGTGTCGAAATCGGGATGATCCGGCTCGGACCCGATCGCGGTCGGGTAGGCGAGGACGTCGGCACCCTGCAGCGCGTAGGAGCGGGCGACCTCGGGGAACCACTGGTCCCAGCAGGTCGGCAGCCCGAGGAAGGCGCCGCCGACCGGCAGCGGCGTGTAATCCGCGGGCCCGGGCCGGAAGTACCGGTCCTCGTAGTAGCCGGCGGTCCGCGGGATGTGCGTCTTGCGCCGCTTCCCGAGCAGCGACCCGTCCGGCCCGACCAGCACCGCGGTGTTCAAGCCCAGCCCGTCCGGGCCCGGGGCCCGCTCGAACAGCGACGCGGCCACGGCCGCTCCGGTCTCCTTCGCCGCCGCGGCCGCGAACTCGACCGTCGGACCGGTCGGCAGGTCTTCGGCGTCCGCATCCGCGTCGCCGGGCGGGCGGACGTCGGCCGGGTACCGCGAGAGGGTCAGCTCGGGCAGGACGACGACCTGCGCTCCGGCGTCCGCCGCCGTGCGGATGCCGTCCAGCAGGACGGCTCGGTGCTCGGCGGCGTCCGCATGGAAACAGGTCTGGACCAGACCGACGGTCACCGGCGCGCGTTCGGGCGCGGCCACCCGGGCCGGGGAGGCGGCCCGGGGAGCGACGATCAGCTCCACGGCGCGGCCGGTTGCTGTTGGGTGATGCAGTGGACGCCGCCGCCGAAGCGGAAGATGTCGCGGGCGTCGATCAGCACGACGTCCCGGCCGGGGTAGGCGCGCGTCAGCACGTCGGCCGCCACCGCGTCCTGCGGATCGTCGAACGCGCACCCGACGACGACGCCGTTCGCCACGTAGTGGTTCACGTAGGAGTGGTCGACCGGGCGGCCGTCGAAGTCGGCCACCGTGGGTGACGGAAGATCGACCACCCGTAACCGCTGGCCGCGAGCGTCGACGGCCGTGCGCAGGATCTCGCCGACCTCCTTCATCGGCTCGTGGTCGGGGTGCCCGGAGTCGGGCTGCGTGTGCACGAGCACGGTGCCGGGCTCGGCGAACGTGGCCACCGTGTCGACGTGGCCGCGGGTGCCGAACTCGTCGTAGTCGGCGGTGAGCCCGCGGGGCAGCCAGATCGCGGTCGTCGTGCCGAGCCGCTGGTGGATCTCGGTCTCGACCTCGGTGCGCAGCCAGCCCGGGTTGCGATCGGGGTCGAGCTGGACGGTCTCGGTCAGCAGCACGGTGCCGGCGCCGTCGACGTGCAGGCCGCCGCCCTCCTGGGTGAGGTTCGACCGGTCGAACTCGACGCCGGCCGCCCGGGCGATGCGTGCGCCGAGGTGCCGGTCGCGACCCCAGGACGCCCACGACTGTGCGCCCCAGCCGTTGAAGCGCCAGGCGATCGCCCTGGTCACGCCCTCGCTCAGGTCATGGACGAACGTCGGGCCGGCGTCGCGCAGCCAGGCGTCGTCGAGCTCGATGGTCTCGAGGCGGACGCGGGGGTCGAGGACCTCCTCGGCCGCGGCCCGGTCGTTCTGGTTGACGAGCATCCGGACCGGCTCGTAGCCGACGACGACGTTCGCGACCGCGGCCCAGGCTTTACGGGCGGCCTTCAGGGCGGGGCTGCTGTCGTCCTCGAACGTCGCGTTCGGAGTCGGGAAGGCCATCCAGGTGGCGTCGTGCGGAGCCCACTCCGGGGGCATTCGTAACGGCCGCGTGTGCGAAGCCCGTGAAGGGCCCCGCCTCGGCCTGCGTGCACGTCCGGTCGTCGGTAACGCGCCGGTGTTCAACACAGGTTCCAGCCACCCCGCTTCGTCGAGCCAATGGAGCACCCACGTTCAGCCGGGGCGGCGGGACCGGCGCGGCCACCTGATGCTATTGCCAGGGTGACGAAATCCGCAGGCCGATCGTGATTTCGAAATTACACAGAGCAACTTCGCTCCGTTTTCGGTGGCGATTGCTGGAATCGCCCCATGACAGACACCCTGCTGCTCGAGCAGACCCTGTTCGAAGTGAAGAAGGTCATCGTCGGTCAGGACCGGCTCGTCGAGCGGTTGCTGACCGCGCTGCTGGCCGGCGGGCACTGCCTGCTCGAAGGCGTCCCCGGCGTGGCCAAGACGCTGGCTGCCGAGACGCTGGCCGTCGCGGTCGGCGGGTCCTTCCGCCGGATCCAGTTCACCCCCGACCTGGTGCCCTCCGACCTGCTGGGCACCCGCATCTACCGGGCCAGCCGGGAGAGCTTCGACGTCGAGCTCGGACCGGTGATGGCGAACGTCGTCCTGGCCGACGAGATCAACCGGGCCCCGGCCAAGGTGCAGTCCGCGCTGCTCGAGGTGATGGCCGAGGGGCACGTCTCGATCGGCGGCCGCACCTTCGACGTGCCGGCGCCGTTCGTGGTGCTGGCTACCCAGAACCCGATCGAGAGCGAGGGCGTCTACCAGCTGCCCGAGGCCCAGCGTGACCGCTTCCTGATGCGGGTCGTCGTCGGCTACCCGGACGAGCGGGAGGAGCTGGCGATCCTGTACCGGATGGGGTCCTCGCGGCCGACGGCCGCCCCGGTGCTGGACGTCTCGTCGCTGTTGCGGCTGCAGGCCCAGGCCCGGGACGTGTTCGTCCACCACGCGCTGGCCGAGTACGTGGTGCGGCTGGTGACCGCGACGCGGGCGCCGTCGCGGTTCGGGCTGTCGGACCTGTCCGGGTTGCTGGCCTACGGCGCGTCGCCCCGGGCGACGCTCGGGCTGGTCGCGGCCGGTCGGGCGCTGGCCCTGCTGCGCGGGCGGGGGTACGTGCTGCCGGGCGACATCCTCGACCTGGCTTCGGACGTGCTCGCTCATCGGCTCGTGCTCTCGTTCGACGCGGTCGCCGACGGCGTCGCCCCGGAAGAGGTCGTCGCGCGGATCGTCGAGGCGGTTCCGCGGCCGACGATCGCGCCCGCGCAGTCGGGTCCGGGTCTCGGGGTGGCGGCGTGACCGCCCTCTTGACGCCCGAACGTCGGTTGCGCCGGCTGGAGCTGCTCATCACCCGTCGGCTGGACGGGCTGCTGCACGGCGGCTACCTCGGGCTGCTGCCCGGCGCCGGGAGCGAACCGGCCGGCAGCCGGGAGTACCGGGCCGGTGAGGACGAGGTCCGGTGGATGGACTGGTCGGTCACCGCGCGGACGACGGTCCCGCACGTCCGGACCGTCGACGCCGACCGTGAGCTGGCCACCTGGGTACTCGTCGACGGTTCGGCCAGCATGGACTTCGGCACCGCCGAGTACGAGAAACGCGAGCTCGCCGTCGGCGCGGTGGCCGCGGTGGGGTTCCTGACGACCGGCACCGGCAACCGTCTCGGGGGGTGGCTGTCGAGCGCCTCCGGCACGCGTCGGTTCCCGCCGCGCGGCGGCCGGACCCACTTGCTCGGTATCTTGCGGACGCTCGTCGAGGCGCCGAGGGGTGGGCCGGAAGCGGGCGTGGGCGCGCGGGCGACCGCGGGCGTGGCCGCGGGCGCGGGCGCCGGTATGGGTGCGGCCTCGGGCGTGGGGGGCCTGGGCGTGGGGGGCCTGGCCGTGGGGCTGGGTGGGATCGGGCGGGCGGTGCGGCGGCGCGGGTTGATCGTCGTCGTGTCGGACTTCCTCGACGGGCTGGACGAGGACGGGCTCGGGCCGGGCGCGCCGACCTGGGAGCGGCCACTGCGCCGGCTCGCGCACCGGCACCAGGTGCTCGCCGTGCACGTCACCGACCCGCGGGAACACGAGCTGCCGGACGTCGGAATGTTGCCGATGGTCGACCCGGAGACCGGACGACGGCGGGAAGTCCCGACCGCCTCGCGCCGGCTGCGCGAGCGGTACGCGGCGGCGGTGGGGCAGCAGCAGGCCTCGATCGCTTCGGCGCTCAAGCGAGCCGGCGCCGCCCATCTCGTGCTGCGGACCGATCGGGACTGGGTCGCCGACATCGCTCGCCACGTGCTGGCACAGCGACGGCTGAGGGGGGTGCGGGCATGAGCTGGCTCTCTCCCGAGCGGCTGTGGCTGCTGCTCGGCGTCGGGGCGCTGGCGATCGCGTACGTCGTAGCCCAGCGCCGGCGCGGTCGGTACGCCGTCCGCTTCACGAACCTCAAGCTGCTCGACCGGGTCGCTCCGCAGCGACCGGCCTGGCGCAGGCACGTGCCGGCCGGGCTCTTCCTGGTCATGCTGGTCCTGCTCGTCGTCGGGTTCGCCCGGCCGCAGGCCGAGGTGCAGGTCCCCAGGGAACAGGCGACGGTGCTGGTCGCGGTCGACGTCTCCCGGTCGATGCTCGCGTCGGACGTGGCCCCGGACCGCTTGTCGGCGGCCAAGACCGCGGCCCACGAATTCGTCGGGGACCTGCCGTCGCGATTCCGGGTCGGCCTGGTGAGCTTCGCCGGGACCGCGTCGGTGGCCGTCCCACCGTCGGCCCCTCGGGCCGATGTGGACGCCGGGATCGATCGGCTGTCGGAGGGCGCCGGCCAGGGCGGGACCGCGATCGGAGACGCGATCGCGACCGCGCTGGATCAGATCCGGGAGGAGACTCCGTCCCGGGTCGTCGTCCTCTCCGACGGGGCGAACACGGCCGGCCAGGACCCGGCGTCGGCCGCGCAGCTGGCGGCCCAGCTCGGGGTGCCGGTGGACACGATCTCGTTCGGGACCGCCGGTGGGTCGATCGATGCCGGGAACGGTTTCACGACCGGGGCCCAGCCGGTCCCGGTGGATGGCGAGACGTTGCGGGCGGTCGCGCAGGCGACGGGTGGGTCGTACTTCGAGGCCGGGAGTGTCTCGGAACTGCGGGCGGCTTATTCGGACATCGGGAGTTTGGTGGGGTTCGAGGCCGAGATGCAGGACATTTCGGCGCGGTTCATCGGGGTGGGTCTGGTTTTCGCGGTCCTCGGCGCGCTGGCGTCGCTGTTCTGGTTCGCCCGGCTTCCGTGAGGGGTTTGGTATGTCGTCCGACTCAGGCGCCCCCCAGGGCCCAGATTTTTCTTCCGATCCCGAGTCCGCGCCGAGCGGGGGCGCCTGGGGCGAGCGTGCCTCGTCGGCCGAGACCGCCTGGGGCCGACCGACTCCGGCGGTCCACCCCGGCACGGGCCCGACCGCCGCGCCGGGGGTGCAGCTCACCCCGCCGCCCCCGGCGCGGCCCACTCACCCCCTCCCACCGGGGTCACCTTCCGCGCCGCCGTCGGGAGCTCCCGCGTCCCCGGCGGGGAGGTTGCCGTATGGGACGTCCGGCGGGATCCCGCCGTACTGGGGGCAGCCGTCGGCGCCGGGCGGCGGTGTGCCGGGCGGCGGTGGGCCGGGTGGCGGTGGGCCGGGTGGCGGTGGGCCGGGTGGCGGTGCGCCGGGTGGCGGTGGGCCGGGCGCGCGGCGGTGGCCTCGGGCGATCGCGGCCGGGGCCGTGGTGCTAGCTCTGGCCGCCGCGGCCGGCGGAACCGCCGGCTACGCCACCACCCACGCATCCGCCGTCGCCCCCGCCGGGGCCCCGGCCGCGCCCGGCCTCGCTCCCGGTGCCGACGCGACCGCGCTCGTCGCCGCGGCCGCCCGGGCGCTGCCCGGCGTCGTCTCCGTGCAAGCGGGCCGCGCGTCCGGATCAGGGTTCGTCTTCGACGACGACGGCCACGTCGTCACCAACAACCACGTGGTCGCCGCCGCCGACGGCGGCCCGGTGCGCGTCACCGGGCAGGACGGTCGCAGCCGCCGGGCCGACGTAGTCGGCACCGATCCGTCGAACGACATCGCCGTCCTCGCGGTCGACCCCGACGGCCTCGAAAAGCTCGAAAGAGCCGACCTCCGCACCACTCACGTCGGCGAGCCCGTCCTCGCGCTCGGCTCACCCCTCGGACTCTCCGGCACCGTCACCGCCGGCATCGTCAGCGCGCTGAACCGCGAGGTGCGGCTCGGCGGCGACGTCCGCCGGACCGCTGTGCAGACCGACGCCTCGATCAACCCCGGCAATTCCGGCGGCCCGCTGGTCAACGCCCGCGGCGAGGTGCTCGGCGTCAACACCGCCATCGCCACCCTCGACGGCAACGGAAGCATCGGCATCGGCTTCGCGATCCCGATCGACCGCGCCGCGCAGGTGGCCACCACCCTCATCGCCCGGGGATGATCGAGTATGCGGCTGCTGGTAGTGGAAGACGAAGAAGACCTGGCCGAGGGCTTACGGGTCGGCCTGGCCCGCAACGGCTACGCGGTCGACGTCGCGATCGACGCCGAGACCGCCTACGACCGGCTCACCGTCAACGAGTACGACCTGATGCTGCTCGACATCAACCTGCCCGACGGCGACGGCTTCACGCTGTGCCGGGCCCTGCGCAACGGCGCGGTTCCGACCCCGGGCGACACCGACCTGCGCGTGCTCATGCTCACCGCCCGCGGTGGCCTCGACGACCGCGTCCGCGGCCTCGACGAGGGCGCCGACGACTACCTCGTCAAGCCGTTCCACCTGGCCGAACTCCTGGCCCGGATCCGCGCGCTGCTCCGCCGCGACACGAACGGCTCCACCGCGACGCTCACCGTCGGTGACCTCACCCTCGACACCGCCAAGCACTCGGCCACACTGCGCGACGATCCGCTCGCGCTGACCAACAAGGAATTCGGCGTCCTCGAGTACCTGATGACCCGCCCCGGTCACGTCGTCCCCGGCGAGGAGCTGCTCGAACACGTCTGGGATTCCAACGCCGATCCGTTCACGCAGACGGTGCGGGTCACGGTCGGCACGCTCCGCCGCAAGCTCGGCCAGGGCCGGATCGAGACCGTGGTCGGGCGCGGCTACCGTCTGCGCGAGTCCGAGGCCCTGCGGGAGACGTCGTGAGGCTCCGCTCGATCCGCGTCCGGCTCACGGTCATCTATTCGACGTTGCTGTTCGCGCTGGCCGGCGGCGCGCTCGCGATCACGTACTTCGCGGTCGCCCAGACCACGTCGCCGCAGCCGGTCACCCAGCGCACCGCGAAGATCTACAACAACTACGAGTACGTCGGCACCACCACGGTGGCCGAGGTCAGCGAGATCGAGGCCGCGGTCAACTACAACACGCTCGAGAACCTCCGGACGTACTCGCTGATCGCGCTCGGCGGCCTGCTGATCAGCAGCCTGGGCATCGGCTGGGTCCTGTCCGGACGCGTGCTGCGCCCGGTCGGCGCGATCGCCCGCACGGCGCGCGACATCCAGGCCACCGACCTCTCCCGGCGCATCCGTCTGCAGGGCCCGCACGACGAGCTCCGCGACCTGGCCGACACGATCGACTCGATGCTCGACCGGCTCGACGACGCGTTCCAGGCCCAACGTCAGCTGATCGACGACGCGTCGCACGAGCTCCGCAGCCCGCTCGCCATCATCCGCACCCACCTCGACGCCTCGCTGACCGCGGAGGACGCGTCCGCCGAGGAACGGACCCGCGCGGTCGCGGTCGTCGACCGCGCCACTACGCGGATGTCGCGGCTGGTCGAGGACCTGCTCGCGACCGCGCGCCGGGACGCGGACGCCACCACCGAGACCGACGTCGACCTCAGCGCGACCGCCCGCGAGGCGGGGGAGGAGGCGGTCGTCTCCGACCGCGTCCTGCGGTACGCGACGGTCCCGGACCTGCACCTCATCGGTGATGCGGACGCTCTGCGGCGCGCCGTCGGCAACCTGCTGTCCAACGCGCTCCGGCTGGCCCCCGACTCCTCGACGGTGACGATCGCGACGGGTCGGGTCGGGTCGTGGCTCTGGCTCGCGGTTGCGGACGAGGGGCCGGGTATTGCGGCGGAGGATCTGCCCCGGGTGTTCGATCGGTTCTGGCGCGGGGGTGCGGGGCGGTCGTCGCCTTCGGGGCGGGAGGCGTCGTCGCGGGGGCAGTCTTCGCCGCGGGAGCGGCGGACCGGGCTGGGGTTGGCGATCGTGCGTCAGATCGTCGAGTCGCACGGTGGTCAGGTTGCGGCCTTCTCGACGCTGGGCGTCGGCAGCACGTTCGTGCTCTGGTTCCCCACCATCGACCGCACCGACGACGACCCGCCGCCCGCAACGTCGCCGCTGCGCTAGGAAATCCTTCGGGAATCGAGTGTGACGTGCAAATTGCTTTTAGACATTTGCTGGCTCGGGTTATCGTGGAGGTGGTCGGAGAGCGTCAGCGCTAGCAGGGCCGGGTGAGCGCGGTGACAGTACGAGAACGTCGACGAGCCGAAACCTTCAGACGCAGAGTTCACGCTGAGGCCTGCCTGCGGGCGGTGGAGTGCGGGTGGGCGGTGGAGTGCGAGTGGGTGGTGGACTGTGGACGGACCGGAGGCCCGGTGAACTACCGGGCCGCGTACCGTCGGCACGCCGCCCACCTGCTCGGATTGAAGCCTCAGCCTCGGTAGGTGGGCGGCGCCGCCGATGCCGCCGCGCCGCAGCGCCGGGGCGCCGGGGCGCCGGGGCGCCGCAGCGCCGGGGCGCCGGGGCGCCGCGGGTCAGGTGCGGGCGCGGAGTTGCCAGGTGTCGCCGGTTCGGGCCGCGGTGAGGCGGATCTGCCAGCCGGGCTCGGCCTGCTCGGCGAGGCCAGCCGGAACCGGGACCGGCCCGATCGTCCGCCCGTCGCCGTCGTCGAACGTGATCGACTCCTCGCCGACGCCCACGATCACCAGCGCAGCATCGCGCACCCATTCGTCGGGAGCGCCGCCATCCCCGGCTTCTTCCTCGAGCCAGAACTCGAGCTCTTCGACGAACTCCCGCATCTCGTCCCCGACGTCCGCGACGTCCCCGTCGTTCCCGTAGTCGTCCGCGGAGCCGTCCCGGTAGCCGTCCGCGGAGCCGGACGCAGCGCCGACCGTTGGGCCAGAGGTGGAGCCGGACGCGTAGTCCTCCGCCGCGCCGAAGGCGGAGCCGGACGCGGAGTCGGGCGCGGAGCCGGGCGCCGAGGGTGCGGCAACGTTCTCTGATCCCTCGCCGGGCTGCGCCGAACGGTCGGAGTCGCCAATTGGTGCCCGGCTGGGCACGGGGTCACCGGCCCGAAATGGCAACCCGGTCCGCTCTCCGCTGGGCCGCCCCAAAGTACTGGCCGGACGCATAGCCGCCACGATCTCCGCCGGCAACCCTCGCCCGGCCACCCCCCGCTCAACCGGGCCTGCCACCCCGCGTGCAGCACCACCCTCAGCTGTGCCGCCCTCATCCACCCCGCGCCCATTTGCCCTGCGCGCAGTTGTCGAGCGTTCAGCTGCCCCGCGCTCGGTTGCCCCGCGGTCGGTTGCCTCGTGCTCGGTTGCCCCGCGTTCGGTTGTCCCGCGTTCAGTTGCTTCGCGCTCAGCCGCGCGGCGACCTGCCGCAGCCGTGGCTCCGCGCTCCGCTGGTGTCTCCCGAGGCCCTACCTCCGCTGCCGACATCCTCTCCGAACCGCCCGCCGCATCGCGCTCCGCCGCACCCAGCCCGCCGCGCTCCGCCGACTCCGACGCGCCGTGTCCCCTGCTGGAAACCGGCTCGCCAGCCGCCCCCCGCACCTCTCTACCCGAGGCGCCACCCACGCCCCGGTGTTCGTCGGCACCCCTGTGTTCGTCCGCGCCCTCGCGCTCGCCCGAGCCCCCGCGCTCGGCCCAGCCCGGGACGCCGTGTTCGGACGCGCTTGGCATGCCGCGATCGGCCGCCCCGCGTTCAGCTGCGCTCGCCAGGTTGCCTTCCGCGGCGCCGCGCGTCCCGCGCTCGGCCGCGCCTATCGCGTTGCGCTCCGCCACCCCGCGTTCAGCTGCGCTCGCCAGGTTGCCTTCCGCGGCGCCGCGCGCCCTGCGCTCGGCCGTGCCGCGCTCGCTGACCCTTGGCTCGCCCGCATCCAGTGTGCTTTGACGGGCTGTTCTACGTTCGGCCGCGTCTGCCGCCCCGCCGTCGGCCGCGCCCGATTCACCGCCCGCGGTCCTGGCGCGCTCTGCCGTGCCCGCCGCACCGCCTTCGGCCGCGCCGCGTTCGCCCGCGTTCGCCGTCCCGCGCTCGGCCGCGCCGGCTGTGCTGCGCTCTGCCGTGCTGGCTGTGCTGCGCTCTGCCGTGCTGGCTGTGCTGCGCTCTGCCGTGCTGGCTGCGCTGCGCTCTGCCGTGCTGGCCGCGCCGCGCTCTGCCGTGCTGGCCGCGCCGCGCTCTGCCGTGCCGGCTGTGCTGCGCCGGGCCGTGCCGGCCGCACCGTGCTCTGCCGCGTCGGCCGCGCCGCGCTCTGCCGCGCTGACCGCGCCGGCCGCGTCGGCCGCGCTGACCGCGTCGGCCGCGTCGCGGTCGGCTGCGTCCATCGGTCTGCGCTGGCGCGCGTCCGGCGCCCGGTCCGTGGGGACCGAACCCTCCGGCGCGGCTGCGGCCGAGCTCGGGGGCGCAGCAAGCTCGGCGGCACGCGCCGCCAGAGCGGCATCCACCACCACCCACTGCACCCGATGCCCCTTGACCGCCGTCCCCAGCCGGCCCCACAAATCCGCATCCCGCTCATCGGCCACTCCGCCGGCCAGCCGAGCCGCCACGCCGTCTCGCACGTACGGGCTGTCCGTCAGGACCGACACCACCGACGGGCGGGTCAATCGCTCCACCGCGGTCACGACCGCCAGCAGCGACATCCGCTCCCGGGAACCTCCGTCGCCCGCTCCCGACAGCTCCCGCCGAGCGTCGCCGTGGGTCAACAGAGCACCCCACCTACCTGCGCCCCCGCAGGCGTACACCACGACCCGCGCGGGCTCGGCCTCGACCACGAACGACCTCCTGGATGCACCGGTTGCACCCATGATCCCCCGTCCAGCCGCAGCCACGCGGACCGCCTCCACAGGCCCGCCCGTGTCGTGGCGTCCGTGATCTCGAGGAGCCGGAGTCCTAGGTGGAGCGTCAGGCCGGGCCGGAATCGAGCAGGGCTTGGATGCGAGCCACCAGCGCACTCGGCGCGAACGGCTTCGTGACGTAGTCGTCGGCCCCGGCCGCCAGGCCCGCGTCGACTTCTTCCTGGGACGCGGAGGCCGAGATCATCACGATGAGGATGTCGCGGATCTCCGCGTCCGCCCGAACGGTCTTGCAGAAGGCGAGCCCGGTCGTGTCGGGCAGCTGGACATCGAGCAGGACCAGATCGGGCCGGTCCTCGCGCAGCGAGGCGAGGCCGTCGACTCCGGTCTGAGCCGTGCGGACGCGGTGCCCGGCGCCGCGCAACTTGACCGCCATGAGCTCGCGCATGTCCGGTTCATCCTCGACGACAAGGATGCTGCCCACGTTGCCCCCCTTAGACGGGTTTATTCTACGCATTCCGGACGGCGGTGCGGCGCGCCGTAGGCTGCGGGCCATGAGTGGCGACGCGGGACTGGACGCACTGTCGGCGGCTACGGCGGACTTCGCGGCCGCCCGCGACTGGGGTCGGTGGCACACCCCGAAGAACCTGGTGATGGCGCTGTCCGGGGAGGTCGGCGAGCTCACCGCGCTGTTCCAGTGGCTCACGCCGGAGGAGTCGGCCGCGGTGATGACGGATCCGGAGGCGGCTCCGAACGTCCGCGACGAGATCGCCGACGTCGTGCTGTACCTCGTGCAACTGGCCCGCGTTCTCGACGTCGACCTGATCGACGTCGCGACCGCGAAGCTGGCCCGGAACGAGACGCGCTTCCCGGTGCCCGCCCGCGACTGAGTTCGGCCGGGTCAGGCGTCGATCAGGGCGGACAGGCCGTCGAGAAGGCGGGCGCGGCCGAAGTCGTAGGCGTGATCGGCGCTGTAGGCGGCGTTCTGGGCCTCGCCGGCCGCGGAGCCGATCCGCGCGGCGCGCGGGAAGCGGTCGGCGTCGAAGACCTTCGCGAGCAGCGGACCGCTCTCGGCCCACCAGTCCTCGTCGGAGCGCGCGCTCTCGCGCGCGGCGGCCCGGGCTGCCGCTGCGCCTCGGGCGCAGGTCTCGACGAACCCGAGGACGAACGTGAGAGCGGCGTCGCGGGTGACGTCGTCGAGACCGGCGTCGTCGAACGCCCCTAGTTCGTACTCGTACTTGGCGATCGCGCCCGGTCCCAGCGGTGGCCGGCTCGTCGAGATCTCGGCCAGCCAGGGATGACGCTCGTACAGCGCCCGGTTGTCGTCGGCGACCGCGCCCACCCGGGCGCGCCAGCTCGCGTCGGCCGGGGTCGTGCGCGCGATGGCCGCGTACACCGCGTCGAGCATGAGGTCGAGGAGCTCGGCCTTGCCGGGCACATAGGTGTAGAGCGTCATCGGCGCCACCGACAGGTCGGTCGCGATGCGGCGCATGGTGACGGCGGCCAGCCCTTCGGCGTCCGCCAGAGCGACCGCGACCGTCACGACGCGGTCGACGGTCAGCGTCGGCCGCGGGCCGCGCGACGGGGGCGGGACCGGTTCGGCGCCGCGCCAGAGCAGGGCGAGGGTCCGCGCCGGATCACCGGCGCTGCTGCGTTCTCCAGGCACGGGTCGATCTTCTCAGGCTTCTCTCCGTACGCAGTACAATGTACCCTGTACGGAGTTTCTCGACGAAGGAGTCCGGATGCGTGTGACCGCGTGCGCGGTTTCGCTCAACGTCGACGACGTCCCGGCGTCCAGCCGGTTCCTGCAGGAGCACTTCGGGTTCCGCGAGGAGATGTCGGCCGACGGCTTCTCGTCGCTGACCCGTGGCGACGCGATGAACGTGATCTATCTGCGCCGCGGGCTGGCGACGCTGCCTGCTCCTTTTCGCGACGCCCATGCCGGCGGCGTCCTCGTCGTCTTCGTCGTCGAGGATCTCGACGACGAGCAGGCGCGCCTGCGTGCGGAAGGCGTGCCGATCACCCACGAGCTGACCGAGGAGCCCTGGGGTGAACGGTTCTTCCAGGTCACCGACCCGAACGGGGTGATCGTCCAGCTCGTCGACTGGGTGACGCCGAACTGACGCGCGGCCGGGTCGGGCCGGCCGCGCGGGTCAGCGGGTGGGGGTCGCGGATGCCGTGGGGCTGGCGCTCGGCGTGGGGCTGGCAGTCGGGGTGGAGCTGGCGGATTCGCTCGGGATGGCGGGGGCCGTTGGAGTCACCGAGGTCAGGCCGGGGAGTTGCTCGGCGACCGGGACGCCGTCCGGGGTGCATTGGTAGTAGTCGTCGGACGACGGCGAGTCGTACGTGCGGGGGTAGACGTTCTCGGCCGGTCCGCCGTCGACCCGGGTGCGCTGCTGCAGCGGGCAGCTCTCCGGCAGGACCACCGGGTTACCGTTCTGGTCGAAGACCTGCACGTCACGGAGGAGCTTGCCGTCCGAACCGTAGACCCGCAGGTCGCTCGCCCCGTTGTACGGGCCGGGGTCGTATCCGTACGACGTCTCGTAGGAGTAGTTCGTGCTGGTCGTGATCGCGATCCCGGCCAGCGCGACGAGGATGCCACCGGCCAGCACGGCCCGCCGGCCCCACATCCCGAAGCCGTCGGTCCGGCGCCCGAGCCACACCGACGCGTACGCCGCGGCGACCACGAAGATCAGGAACACGAACGTCTCGCCGGAGCCGGCCGGCAGCAGCCCCCTGAATCCGCCACCGAAGATCGCGAAGACCAGCGCGGCGAAGAAGAACCCGCGGAGCACCCACCAGCCTGGCCGCAGCTCCGGCAGGAACGCGCGGAAGCGCTGGTAGAGGGGGAGGGCGTCGAGTCGCGCCCGGGCATGCTCGAAGCGGCGACGGAGGCGCCCGGCCGGGGTCGCGGTCACGGTCGGTGCCGGCGCGAGCCCGGCTGCGGACCGTAACTCGGCCGCGTACGCCTCCGGCGGGCCGAGCCGCTCGACCAGCGCGGCCTGGGTGAGCGTGCCGGGCGTCTCCGCGGTGATGTCGGCGAGGTGCGCGGAGAGATCTTCGATCAGCTCGTTGCGCTCCTCGTCCGGCAGGTCGGCGAGGGCGGCCCGGACCCGCTGCAGGTAGCGGTCCGCCTCGGTCCCGACAGTCGGTGCGGTCATGCCACTGCCTCCCCGGTCAACAGGTCGTCCATGGTCCGGGCGAAGCCGGTCCAGGTCTTCGTCGACTCGGTGAGCTGGTCCCGGCCGGCGTCGGTGATTCCGTAGTACTTGCGGTGCGGCCCCTCTTCGCTGGGGACGACGTACGACGTCAGGCAGCCGGCGGAGTACAGCCGCCGGAGTGTGCCGTACACCGAAGCGTCCCCGACGTCGGCAAGACCGGCGGCGCGTAGTCGGCGGAGCACGTCGTAGCCGTAGCCGTCGGCGTCTCGGATGACGGCTAGGACGGCTAGGTCGAGTACGCCTTTGAGTAGTTGTGTGGTGTCCATGTTCGCCTCCTGCGGACGGGACACTACTGCGCATTGCGTTGTAGTGGCAACTGGGGGTTTTAGTTTTTTGCGGGGTTGGCCTTGGTGTGGGGCTGCGGTTGGGATTCGGGCGGCTGCTGGGTGGTCTTGCGGTGCGGTCTGCGCTGGGTTTGGGCCGGGGCTGCGGTCCGGGGTCTCAGGCTGGTCCTGCGGTCTCCGAGCTGCGCCGGTTCAGCGATGCGGGGTTGGTCGGTCCTCCGGGTGCAAGGCGTGTGTCGCGCTTGCGCGGGATTCTGGGCGTCACGGGTCGGTGGCGAATGCTGGCCGGCGTAGAGGGTTGCGCGCTTGCCGTGGGCCTGCTTCCGGTAACGGAGCGGGGCTGCGTTGATGGTGCGGGGCTGCACTTCGGCATGAGCCTTGGAGTCACGAGTGCCGATGCAGAGG
Organism: Cryptosporangium phraense; assembly: GCF_006912135.1. Classification (NCBI taxonomy): domain Bacteria; kingdom Bacillati; phylum Actinomycetota; class Actinomycetes; order Cryptosporangiales; family Cryptosporangiaceae; genus Cryptosporangium; species Cryptosporangium phraense. The sequence goes on from NZ_VIRS01000041.1 coordinate 58,166, forward strand.
GCTGCCGGGGCGGAGTCTGTGCTGGGGGTCTACGGGGCTCGCGGTTCGTGCGCGTTTTCGGCCTCGCAGGGCCGCGATCCGACCGACAGCGCCTGCTGTTCGGCCCGCGGGGGCCGTCCGAGCCGCCGGATCTGGTGTCCGGGCAGGCGGGTGTTGATTGAGCTGCGAGCGCCTGCCTTTCGGCCTGGCGGAGCGTCGTCCGAGTCGGAGCGCGCGCCGTCGGGGTTCGTGTAGGCCCGCGGGGGCGCCGGCCGGATCGCCTTGTCTGGCGTTCTGGACTCATGTCGGCCGACCCGCAGTGCGTGCCGATCGACGGGGGGCTCGGCGCCTGCCGTTTGGCCCGGGGGGCGCCGGCCGAGTCGTGGGCCTTGCGGTGGAGGTAGCGGGGTCTGCTGTTCGGAGGGTGGGCCCGACTGCTTCCGGGCGCGGGGTGTTGTGAGGCTGGCGATTCGGGCCGAGGCACCTGCTGTCCGGGCCGCATCGCCCGCCGTCCGGGCTCGTCACCTACCGTCCGGGCCGCAACGTGGGCCGCAACGTGGGCCGCAACGTCCTGGAGCCTGGGCTGTGGCTCGACCTCTGGGCCGGGGCTGTGCGGGGAGCTGGGGCGGTGCGGAGTTGCAACTCGCCGTCCGGGGTGCCAGGACGCGCCTTTCGAGGTGCGGATACGGAAACGGCCGCTGTCTTGTGCAGCGACCGTCACGCAAATATTCGGCTATATCGCCGCTCCGATGATTGGGGCGCCGAAATCGTCGGGCGAATTGCTGTTCACAAAACGTGCGCGGTATTTCTCGGCTACTTCACATCTGCGGTGAGAGGTGGGCTGGGGCACCGTCGGGAGAGGAGGGTGCCGGGCCGGCCCGCGGTGTGCGAACCGGCCCGGGCGGGCGAGGATCAGCCGGAGAACGCGGGCTGCTCGGTGTTGGCGGTGGGCCGGCCGGACGGCTCGGCCGCGTCGTCGTTCTGCTCCGAGAAGTGCTGGCGGTACCGCTCGATGACCTCATTCGGCAGGCGTCCGCGCGAATTGACGTCGATGTTGTTGGACTCGGCCCATTCGCGGATCGCCGCGTTCTCGGCCCGGCTGCTCGACGACGTCGCGGTGCTGGTGGCCTGCTTCCGTCCCTTGCGGACGGTGCCGCCGGTGCGGCGGGCGGCCTGCACGTACTCGTCGAGGATCTCGCGGAGCTTGGCCTGGTTCCCGGAGCCCAAATCAATTTCGTACTCGACGCCGTCGATGCCGAAGTTCACCGTCGCGCGATCGACCGAAGACGGATCAATTTCTGAGTTATCGAGGTCATCGGTGAGAATGACCAGCTCTTTCCTCGCCATGCTGGGGATAATACATGATCGCCCCGGATGTCCTTGGAATGGGGTGGAAATTGCTGGCATTCCGGCCGGGTGCCTGAGCGGCGGAGTTGACTACCCGTTTGTCCGCATTATCGTGGAGCGATCGGCCCCAACGAGGGGCGCCGACTGTACGAACGGGGGTTCGCCATGGCGAAGAAGAAGAAGGACAAGAAGAAGAACAAGAAGAAGAAGTAGTCCTACGCGGTGGGCGGGGTTCCCCGCCCACCGCCCCCGAGCACGCCGGCTCGAACACCCCGCACCGACGGCCGCCCCCGGACTCCGGCGTTCCCCGGCCGATCCCGCCGCCCTCCGCCGCCGCCCGTATGCCCCGCCCGATTACACCCCGCCGAATGCTTCCCGCGCCGACTCCCTGCCCCGGCCAAGCCCCACCTGCCCGCGCCTGACCGGCCACGCCCGGGAACGGCCCGCGCCTGAGGGATGGCCCAGGCCCGGCCATGGCCTACGCCCGGCCCAGCCACGACCCGCGCCCGGCCTGTGCCACGCCCGGCCCGGCCCACGCACGGCCTGTGCCACGCCCGGCCCGGCCCACGCACGGCCTG
>NZ_VIRS01000042.1 GCF_006912135.1 Cryptosporangium phraense
CCTTATCGGGGCCTTACCGCCGCCCTAATTCGTTCGGCGTCCTGCGTTACTACGTTATCCGGTCGATCTCGCGGCGCCAAATCGGCCGCTTCGCCCGGACGCAGTCGTACGACTCGGCTTTCGCCGACCAGTTCGTCTGCTTCCCCGCGGGCCGTCCAGCCGGCCGCTTGCGCGTCCGGTGCTTGTCCGTCTCCCCTGCGGGCCTTGAGAAATCTACGTGACCTCACCGCCGATGTGCAAACCGATTATCCGTGGCGGTGGACACACCGACGACACTTCGCCGTATCCCCCGGTATTCGCGCTGGTCAGCACGGTTCAGCACGGTTCCGCACACGACAACCGCGCTTCGCAGAGCGTCCACAGGCGGAAACAGTTCGTGATCCCGCCGACGGCGGGATCCCCGAGCCTCGGAGGGAACCTCAGGATTTCGGTCACCGTCGCTCGTCCGATCGGCATTCCACTCCGCACGGTCGGGCAGCGCGCGACGCGGCGGCAAATGTCGGACCGGCGGCCTAACCTGTGGGCGTGGCTTCCCCTCCTTTGTTGCTCGTCCTCGACGGCAACAGCCTCTTGCACCGCGCGTACCACGCGGCGGCGACGGGGAAGCTGCTCGATTCCGACGATCGGCCGGTCTGGGCACTCAAAGGTCTGGTCGGTTACGTGGCCCGGGCCACCGCGAAGCTCCGGCCCGACGCGGTGGTCGTCGGGTTCGACTGTGGGGAGCACTCCACCCGGCAGGCGGACTACCCGCCGTACAAGGCGCACCGCCCCGAGAAGGCCGGCGACCTGGCCGAGCAGATCACGGCCGCGCCCGATCTGGTGAAGGCCACCGGTCTCTGCACGGTGGTCCCCCGTGGTTACGAGGCCGACGACGTCCTGGCCAGTGCCGCGTCCGAAGCCAAGCGGGCCGGGTGGCGGTCGGTGCTGGTCACCAGCGATCGAGACGCGTTCGCGCTGATCGACGAACACACCGCGGTGATGCGGGTGCGCAACGGCGGGCTCGACGAGGCCGTGATGGTCACCCCGGCGATGCTGCAGGAGCTGTACGGCGTGGCGCCGGCGCAGTACCGGGATCTGGCCGCGCTGCGCGGGGATCCGTCCGACAACCTGCCCGGCGTCCGCGGCTTCGGCACGATTCTGGCTGGGCGGCTGCTCGGGGCGTTCGGCACCGTCGAGGCCGCGTGGGAGGCCGGCTTCGACGACGTCCGGGCCGTGGTCGGTGACGTGGCGGCGAAGAGCCTCGACACCGACGAGGCCCGGGTCCGCGTCGAGCTCAACCGGCGGCTGATGCGGATGCGGTCCGATCTGGAGATTCCGGAGCTGGATTCCGCACGTCTCCCGGTGTCGTACGGCACCATGCGGCAGGCGTTGGCGGCCCGGGGCATCATTCTCGGCCCGTCCCTCTGGGCGCTGACCGGTCGTACCCCTCCCCCCGAACCCGACCCCGAGCCGCCGAAGTACCCGCGGAGCGTCAAGGCCCGGCGCGAACCATCCCCCGATCAGCTCGCGCTCTTCTGAGCCTCGCAGCCCTTGCCGTCGCGGTACGCGATCGCGGAGGCGATCACGCCGTCCAGCCGGTCGCGGGTGTCGGTCAGCTCGGCGATCTGGCGGTCGATCCGGTCGCGCTCGGTGGTCAACCGGCCGAGCAGCTGCGGGGTCACGTCCCCGGTGTGGACGCACGGCAGGATCTCGAGCATCGCCTTGCTGGAGAGCCCGGCCGCGTAGAGACGCTGGATGAACCGGACCCGCTCCACCGCCGAGTCGGGGTAGACCCGCTGCCCGCTGGGCGTCCGCGACGACGCCAGGAGCTGCTGCTCCTCGTAGTAGCGCAGCGCCCGGACGCTCACGCCCGCCTGGCCGGCCAGTTCTCCGATGCGCATGTGGCCCTCCCCACAACCCTTGCCTCTGACGTCAACGTCAGGTTCTAGCGTAGCCGACATGCAGATCTCAGGAGCAATTGCGCTGGTCACCGGCACCAACCGGGGCATCGGACGCCAGTTCGCGACCCAGCTGGTGGAACGCGGCGCCAAGAAGGTCTACGCGACCGCGCGCACCCCCGAAAGCATCGACATCCCCGGCGTCGAGACGCTGCGGGTCGACGTCACCGACCTGGCGTCGATCGAGGCGGCGGCCGCGGTCGCCGGCGACGTCACGCTGCTCGTCAACAACGCCGGGATCAGCACCGGGACCGACCTCGTCGGCGGTGACCTGGACGCGATCCGGCGGGAGCTCGACACGAACTTCTACGGAACCCTGCACATGGTGCGGGCCTTCGCGCCGACGCTGGCCCACAACGGCGGTGGGGCGATCCTCAACGTGCTGTCCGCGCTGTCGTGGTTCGCCTACCCCGGGGCCGGGGCGTACGCGGCGGCGAAGGCCGCGAGCTGGAACCTCACGAACTCGATCCGGCTGGAACTCGCGCCGCGGGGGACGCTGGTCACCGGGCTCCACCTCGGCGCGGCCGACACCGACATGATGGCCGACTACGACGGTCCGAAGGTGTCGCCGGCCGAGGTGGTGCGGGCGGCTCTCGACGGGATCGAGGCCGGGAGGTTCGAGGTCGTGGTCGACGAGTGGAGCGAGCACGTGAAGGCGTCGCTGGCCCGCGACCCCGGCGAGTTCTACGGCGAGGCCGCCCACCCGACGGCCTGACCCCGCCAGGCCGCCCGCCCAGCGGCCGGCCTGACCCCGCGAGGCCGCCCACCCGACGGTACGACCCCCCTCAGGCTGCCGCCCCGGTACCCGGGGCGGCGGCCGGGCTCAGCTGACGCGTCCGGAGGTGGTAGGCGAGGAACAGCAGCGCGATCGTCAGCACCACCTCGATCCCCAGCCCGGTCCCCACCGCCACCGCGTCGCGCACCGGAAACCCGTCGAAATGCCCGACGTGACCAGCCCGTCGAGCGCCGCCAGCAACACCAGGCCGTACCGCAGAGATCTCATGCCTCAAGGACTGCGCAGCCCTACGATTCGTGACTCATCGCCGCGCGGTACCAGCGGTAGTAGTTGTCGTTGATCGTCTCGGTCTCCAGCGGAACCAGCACCCCGCCGCGGCGGTACGCGCGCGAGCTCATGTTCGGCTGACAACCCTCGACCGCGGCGAAGTCCTGCTGGTTGACGCGGTGGAAGATCTCCACGGTGTCCGACGGATCGAACCCGGGCGCCGAGGCCACCGACCGATCGAACAGCCAGTCGCACTCCACCACGGTCAGCTCCGGCGACACCGGCTCGAACCGGTGCACGATCACGTGGTCGGGCAGCAGCGACAGGAAGCAGTTCGGCCGCAGCACCATCCCGAAGTACCGGCGCTCGTCGGCCGCCGACAACCCCGGCAGCAGCGGGTAGCGGGCCTCGCCGGTGATCGAGAACGAGTCCAGCCCCTCGGCGAACCCGTAACCGTTCGACTCGTACCCGGCCGAGAGCGACGACGTACGCGCGAAGGCCGGGATCGCGTCGACCAGCTCGGGGTGGATCGTCCCGCAGTGGTAGCACTCCTGGAAGTTCTCCTGGATCAGCTTCCAGTTGGCGGCCACCGTGTAGGTCTTCCGGGCCCCGACGACGAGGTTCTCCAGCCCCCATCGGTCGATGCGTGAGGGCGACCCGCCGAATCGGTACGACAGCTGCGGCGTCAACTGCTCGAAAATCGGCGGCGGAGAATCGTCCAGATTGACCCAGACCAGGCCCGCCCATTCCACCACGTGCACCGGGAGCAGGCCGGATCTCTCGCGGTCCTCCGGCGGCATCGCCGCGAAGTTGGGCGCGGCGATCAGCCGTCCGTCGTGGGCGTAGGTCCAGGCGTGATACGGGCAGCGGATCGCGTTGCCGAGCGGTTGCTCGTCGGAGGTGCAGAGCTGAGCGCCGCGGTGACGGCAGACGTTGAGGTAGCAGCGCAGCGTTCCGCTGCGGTCGCGCAGCAGGACGACGGTCTCCGGACCGACCCGGCGGCGGAGCACCTTCCCGCGGGGGGTGAGTTCGTCGCCGCGGGCGACGTAGATCCATTCCCGGCCGAAGATGCGCTCGGCCTCGAGCGCGAAGACCGCCGGATCGGTGTAGGCGTGGCCGGGGAGGGTCGGGGTGAGGGTCGTCGTCATCGTGCACCTCTGGAGCTAGTGCCCGGCAAACAGGTAGTCGACGGGATAGTCGGGATCGGTCAGCGCGGCCCGGGTGGCCGAGAACGCGTCGATCGGGTACTTCGTGCCGCCGTCGGCGGCCAGGTCGGCCAGCAGGCGACCGGCGAAGCTGGCGAACTTCGCCGCGTGCCCGGCGCCGACGAACAGCGCGACCCGGGGGTGTCCGGGCAGCAGGTCGAGGATGAAGTTGCGGTCCGGCGGCAGGTCGTAGACGCACGCCTTCGTGTAGAGCTCGGGCCCGACCGCCCGGGGCAGGTGCTCGGTCAGCCAGCCGGTCAGGCGGGCGCGCTGGGCCGGGTCGGGGTCCCAGGTGCGGGTCTCCTGGGTGACGACCTTGCCGCTGATGTCGATGCCGGCCTTCACGCCCTGGGCGCCGTAGACCGGGAGGCCGTAGTAGCAGTCGTTCTCGCCGTGCCAGATCCAGATCGGGAAGCGGTCGCGGGCGAACTCGTCGAGGTGCGGTGACGCGAAGTACGTGAGCTGCTCCTGGCTGAGCAGGATCGGGAAGCTCACGCCGAGGGTCTCGGTCAGCGGCACGGTCCAGGAGCCGGCGGCGAGCGCGACCGAGTCCGCGGTGAAGACGTCCTCGTCGGTGTGGACCTCGACGTGGTTCCCGATGCTGACCAGGCGCCGGACCGGGGTGTTCGGCAGGAAGGTCGCGCCCGCTTCGCGGGCCAGAGCCCGATGGGTCGCGTTCGCCTTCCCGATCGCGAGCACGCCCGCGTCTTTCTGGTAGAGGCCGACGACGTCGTCGGCGAGCGTCCACTGCGGCCAGTTGCTCGTGATCTCGGCCGCGTCCATCTTTTTGGACGGGATTCCGACGGCGTCGAGCGCATCCGCGTAGGCGGCGATCTGTCCTTCGCCGAACGCGCCGGGGCTCAGGTCGAGGCCGCCGGTCTTGAAGACGAGCTGCTCGCCGCTGCGGCGCTCGACGTCGAACCAGGTGGCGTAGTTGGCCTCGACGAGCTGGGTGTACTCGACGGTGTTGTAGGCGTAGCGGATGATCCGCGAGTGGTCCTGGGAGGAGCCGAACTCGTGGCCGAGCGCGAATTGCTCGAGCACCAGGACGTCGCCGCCGCTGCGGTCGGCCAGCCACCAGGCCGTGGCCGAGCCGATGCCACCGGAGCCCACGACGATGTGCCGGTAATGAACCATGCTCTGAGTGTGTATAGAACTATTCCTCGATAGATATCGAGGGTGTTAACAATTCAGTCTCGGGGAGGGCCGTCCCAGGCGGCGCGCTCGCGCCACTGCTCGGCCTCGGTCGCCGCGAGCAGCAGCGGGCATTGTGCTCCGGGGGCGGGGGGTTCGACAGGGTGATCAGCGGCTCAGTTTGTTAACTGCACTCGGTGTCATAATTGGCGTGAGCAGCTAAAGGAGATGAAGCGACATGGCTGGACGCTTCGAAGGCAAAGTTCTGTTCGTGACCGGTGCCGCCCGCGGGCAGGGCCGCAACCACGCGATCCGGTTCGCCCAGGAGGGCGCGGACGTGATCGCGGTCGACATCGCGCACGACATCGAGACCGTGGGCTACCCCGGCGCGACCAAGGCCGACCTCGACGAGACCGTCCGCGCGGTCGAGGCCCAGGACCGCCGGATCGTCGCCTCGACCGTCGACATCCGCGACCGCGCCGCGCTGATCGCCGCGGTCGACGAGGGCGTCGCCCAGCTCGGCCGGGTCGACGTGGTCAGCTCCAACGCCGGCATCGCGACGTTCGCGCCGGCCGCCGAGATGACCGAAGAGATGTGGCGCACGATGATCGACATCAACCTGACCGGTCAGTTCTTCACCGCTCAGGCCGCGATCCCGCACCTGGTCCGACAGGGCGACGGCGGCTCGATCGCGTTCACCAGCTCCACCGCCGGCCTCAAGGGCATGAGCAACCTGGCCCACTACTCGGCCGCGAAGCACGGCCTCATCGGCCTGGCTCGAAGCCTCGCCAACGAGCTGGCCCCGCACAAGATCCGGGTCAACACGATCCACCCGACGAACGTCGACACGATGATGATCCAGAACTCGGCGACGAAGGCGCTCTTCGGTGGCCCGGACATCTCACGCGAGGAATTCGGCGAGGCCGCCGTCGGCATGAACATGCTGCCGGTGCCGTGGGTCGACGTCGACGACATCAGCGAGGCGCTGATGTACCTGGCGTCGGACGCGGGTCGATTCCTGACCGGTGTGGCGCTCCCGGTGGACGCGGGGATGTCCCAGAAGTAAGCATGACCGCATGACCGACGCCCGCCCGCCGTTTCCTCCGTTCGACCTCGCGTCCGCCACCCAGAAGGTCCAGGCGGCCGAGGACGCCTGGAACAGCCGGGACCCGCACCGGGTCTCGCTGGCCTACACCGAGGATTCGGTGTGGCGGAACCGTTCGCAGTTCCTGCACGGCCGCGCCGAGATCGTCGAGTTCCTCACCGCGAAGTGGGAGAGGGAACTCGACTACGTGCTGCGCAAGAGCCTGTGGGCGTTCACCGACGACCACATCGCGGTGCGTTTCCAGTACGAGTGGCACGACGCCGAGAGCAACTGGTTCCGCAGCTACGGCAACGAGCTGTGGGAGTTCGACGAGAACGGCCTGATGCGGCGGCGCGAGGCGAGCATCAACGACGTGCCGATCAGCGAGTCCGACCGTCGGTATTTCGCGGCCCGGACTCCGGAGGAGCACGGTCGGGAAATCCCGCTGCAGTAGCCGATTCCTTCCGCGTCGCCGGCGCGGTCTAAGCGGCATGGATACGAATCGGGAGTTGTGGCAGGAGCGGGCCGCGGGCGACGCGAGCCGGCAATGGGAGTCGCTGACGACCGAGCCGGCCGGGCTCGAGACCGCGCTGACGATGCGCCCGCCGGACGCGCCGGACGACCTGACGCTGATGGCGATCCACGGCGGCGGATTCGTCAGCGGGTCGATCGAGACGCACCGGCGGATGTTCGGCCACCTCGCGCTCGCGGCCGGGCTGACCACCGTCGTGGTCGAGTACGGGCTGGTCCCCGAGCACGTCTTCCCCTCGCAGCTGGATCAGGTGACCGAGGCGTTCCGCCGACTGCCGGGGCGGGTGGCGATCGTCGGCGACTCGTGCGGGGCCACGCTGGCGCTCGGGGTCGCGCTGCGGGAGCGGGACGCGGGACCGGCCGCGTTGATGCTGATGTCCCCCTGGGTCGACTTCACGTTCTCCGGCCCGGGCTACGACGCCGGCACCGACCCGTTCTTCAGCCGGGAGGTCGTCCGCGGGCTGGCCGCCGCGTACCTGGCCGGCGCCGACTACCCGGCCGAGGTGGATCCGGGGCGCGCCGACCTGCGTCGGCTCCCGCCGACGTACGTGCAGGTCGGTGCGGACGAAGCCCTGGTGGACGACGCCCGGCTGCTGACCGGGCGGCTGCGCGAAGCCGGGGTGGACGTCATGCTGGACGAGTTCGCGGGGCAGCTGCACACGTTCCAGATGGGCGCGGGCAACTCGGCGGTCGCCGACGACGCGATCGGGAAGGCGGGCGCGTGGCTGCGTTCGACGCTGCGGTAGAGCCGCACCGGCGGGAGCTGGTCGGGTACTGCTACCGGCTGCTCGGGGCCTGGGACGACGCCGAGGACGCGGTCCAGGAGACCTACGTCCGGGCCTGGCGGTACTGGGACTCGTTCGAGCAGCGCTCGTCGGTCCGGACCTGGCTGCACCGGATCGCGACCCGGGTCGCACTGTCGGCCTTGGAGGGACGGCAGCGCCGGGCGCTGCCGTCCGGCCTGGCCGACGCCGACGACGCGCTCCCGTGGATCCAGCCCTACGCCGACGACCGCGACGACCTGCGGCTCGCGCTGATCGCCGGGCTCCAGACGCTGACGCCGTCCCAGCGCGCGGTGCTGGTGCTGCGTGACGTCCTGGCTTTTCCGGCGGCCGAGGTGGCGTCGATGCTCGACGTCAGCATCGGCGCGGTGAAGAGCACGTTGCAGCGGGCGCGGGCCACCCTGGCGCGGGTCGCTCCGCGTCCGGAGGACGTGGTCGAGCCGCGGAGCGCGGAGGCGCGGAAGCAGCTCGAGGCGTACGTCGCCGCGTTCGAGAAGGCCGACGTGTCGCTACTGCTCGACGTGCTGCGGGCGGACGCGTCGCTCGAGGTGATGCCGGGGCGGCCGTGGTTCGACGGCATCGCCGCCTGCACGCCGGTGCTGACCGACGCGGTCGGCGCGCCGGGCGACTGGCGGATGGATCCGTGCGTGGCCAACGGGCAACCGGCGGCGCGGGTGTGGTTCCGCGGCGAGCCGATGGGCGTCGTGGTGCTGGACTGCCGGGTCGACGGGATCGCGTCGATCCGCGTGTTCGGCGACAGCAGCCTGGTGGCTCGCGTCGAGTGGACGAGCGTGGGCCGGGGCGGCACCGTGGAGTGACTCATTGCTGACCGAAACTCCCTCCGGTGACGGCCGAGCGTCACGATGGGGCGCATGCGAAAGGCGGCGATCAACGGCGGAGTGTGGCTGGTCCTCATCGGGCTGATCGAGGGCTTCTCGTTCTACCTGGGGAATCGGGTCGCGCTCTGGGGCGCGGTCGTGAGCGCGACGCTGTTGATGCTCACCTACGCGCTGCTCAAGCTCGACTTCCAGTTCCTGCAGCCGTGGCTCTGGCACACGGTCGGCGGCCTGCTGGGCGTGGCGATGATCGTCGGCGTCGTGTCCGCGTTCCTGTAGGCCGTCGTCAGAACTTCTCGACGCCGACGACGCGCAGGAGCTCCAGTCGCTCGCGAGCGTCCGCGTCGGCCGGCGTCAGGACCAGGAGCTGTTGCCCGAGGTCAGGCGTCACCAGAGTCTCGCAGTCCATCAGGATCGGGCCGACCCGCGGGTGCACGAACGTCTTGCGGTCCGCTCGGCGGACCGCGACCTCGTGGTCGGCCCACAGCCGGCGGAAGTCGGCGCTCTGCGCCTGCAGGCGCTCGACCAGCGCGGCGACCTCGCGGTCGCCGGACCGGCGGCCGACCGCGGCCCGGAGGTCGGCCACCAGCTGTCGGGCGTGGTGCTCGGCGTCCTCGGACGTGTGGACGGCCCGGGTGTCGGGCTCGGTGAACCAGCGGTAGATCATGTACCGGCGGTCGCCGGTGCGGGCCGAGAGGTCGCCGGTCAGCAGCAGCGAGCCGCGGTTCTGGGCCAGCACCTCGCCGAGGTCGGAGATCACCAGCGCGGGGGTGTCGCCGAGCAGGTCGAGCATCCGGACTAGCCCGGCCCGGGCCAGTCGGGCGGTGCCGTCGGCGGGTGGCGGCTGGTGGCCGGCCAGGTGGAACAGGTACGCGCGCTCGTCGTCGGACAGGCGGAGCGCGCGGGCCAGCGCACCGAGCAGCTGCGTCGACGGCTGGCTGCTACGGCCCTGCTCGAGGCGCACGATGTAGTCGACCGACATCCCGGCGAGCATCGCGACCTCCTCCCGGCGCAGGCCGGCCGTGCGACGGCGCGGCCCGTCGGCGATGCCGACGTCGGCCGGGTGGATCGCCTCGCGACGGCGGCGCAGGAAGTCGGCGAGCTGGTCACGCTGCATGCTCTTCATCGTGCTGGGTGGCCGCAGAGTATCCAGGGAGCGGCGCTCCCACGATGAGCGCTCCGCTGCCGGGTTCGCGCTCCCGGGAGCAGGCTTGCGGACATGACGAAAACACTGGGCCTGGGTGCGATGGGCATGTCGGGCGTCTACGGGCCGTCCGACCGCGCGGAGAGCATCGCGACCGTGCACGCGGCGCTGGACGCCGGGATCACGCTCATGGACACCGGCGACTTCTACGGCAACGGGCACAACGAGCTGCTGCTGGCCGAGGCGCTGCGGGGCCGTCCGCGGTCGGAGTACGAGCTGAGCGTGAAGTTCGGGGCGCTGCGCGGTCCGGACGGCTCGTTCGGCGGCATGGACGGGCGGCCGGCCGCGGTGAAGAACTACCTGAACTACTCGCTCAACCGCCTCGGTGTCGACTACGTCGACGTCTACCGTCCGGCCCGGCTGGACCCGGACGTCCCGATCGAGGACACGGTCGGCGCGATCAAGGAGATGGTCGACGCGGGATTCGTCCGCCGGATCGGGCTCTCCGAGGTGGGGTCGGAGACGATCCGCCGGGCGCACGCGGTGCACCCGATCAGCGATCTGCAGATCGAGTACTCGATCATCTCCCGGGCGGTCGAGGAGTCGGTGCTGCCCACGCTGCGCGAGCTGGGGATCGGCATGACCGCCTACGGCGTCCTGTCCCGCGGTCTGATCTCCGGCCACTGGTCCGGTGGCGCGCCGGCCGCCGGTGACGGCCGGGCCATGCAGCCGCGCTTCGCGGCCGAGAACCTCGGCCACAACCTCACTCTGGTGGACGCCCTGCGGCGCATCGCGTCGGCGAAGGGGTGCACGGTCGCCCAGCTGGCGATCGCCTGGGTGCTGGCCCAGGGTCCGGAGATCGTGCCGCTGATCGGGGCGCGGACCCGGGAGCGGCTGACCGAGGCGCTGGGCGCGGTGTCGGTGTCGCTGGGGGCCGAGGAGCTGGCCGAGATCGAGCAGGCGGTGCCGCGCGGATCGGCCCGCGGAGACCGCTACCCGACCGCGATGATGGCGATGCTCGACGTGGGCAACTAGGCCGTTTCGCGGAGGATCTCGGTGATCCGCTCCGCCCGGCCCGGCTCGGCCGCGTAGCGGTCGAGCTGCGGCCAGCGGAGCCGCCACTTCCGGTAGTCGCTCGCGGCGCCCGGATCGTGCCGGCAGGCTTCGACGGCCTTCACGAACGCGGGCATCGACGCGGTACCGATCGTGTTCGCGTCACCGCGCTGCCCGCCGTCGACCTCGGCGGCCAGCCAGGCCGACATCGCCTCGACCGCGTCGTCGTCGAGGACGTGCAGCGTGAGCGAGTCGTCGACGACGACCGGGCACGGCAACTCGTGCCGCGGGGTGACCAGGCCCAGGTATAGGCACAGCTGCACGAGGGAGCGGCGGTGATCCTTGTTCAGCGGCCAGTCGGCCCCGTCCGGCTTCTGCACGGGCCGGCACAGCGCGGTGAACGGCTCGTTGAACTGGCCGAGCAGCTCGGCCTGGTAGTCCGCCCAGGTCTGCGCGCCGACCGGGGTCCGGCCGGCGTCGTCCATGGCCGGGCAGAGGGAGTAGGCGAGCAGGAGGGCCCGGCACGTCATGATCGCCGGGTTGCGCAGGCCGGTGACGAGGATCAGCCGCTTCTCGGAGACCTGATGGGCGAGCCCGTGCTCCTCCCTGATCCGCTCACCGGCCGCGACAGCCCGCCTGCCGGTCTCGAAACCGTCGATGAGCTGGTCGAACATCTTCTGGGTCCAGCGCGCCTGCTCGTCTTTGCTCCGGCTGCCGTAGAGCGGCTCGAAGTCCTGGTCCCACCGTCCGATCACCCGCTCGGCGGTCCGGCAGGCCGTTCCGGTCGCGGCCAGGTCGAGCTGGAGCCGGACTTCGTCGAGGTCCAGCACGGCCCGGGCCCGCTCCCGCCCCTGGCCGAGCGTGTCGAGGTAGATCCGGTACTTCTGCTCGGCCTCGCGGTGGTAGATCCAGGCGGCGTCGTAGCCGGCCTCGTCGTCGCGTTTCGACTCGACCAGGGCCTGCGCACGGATGGCACCGAGGGCGCGCGGAGCGTATTCCGGCCAGACGAGCATCCGGGCCAGGTTGGCCAGGCGCCGGACCAGCGTCGCCGCGGCCATCGACTCGTCGTCCTCGCCGTCGGGAGAGACGCCGGACCGCGGCTTCACGTCCCAGAGCCGGTCGAGCGACGCCTCGTAGACGAGCCAGCCCATCAGCGGCAGGAGCTCACGCAACGGTTCCGGCGGCAACTGAGGCACCGGTTTGTGGTAGTACGCCGACCGGTATTCACGGACGTCGGCCTCCAGGCGGTCGACCAGCGCCCCGTCCACCTCCGGGCTGCCCGGCGGCGGTCCGGACGCCGCCCCGCGGCGCCGGATCCCCCGGCACAGATCCGTCAGTTGCTCTGCCGTCATCATCGTCAGATCCCCCATCGACGCACCCCCTGCGTCCGTCATGCCTTGACGGACGCCCCGCCGGAGAGAAAGGACACAGCATGATGGACGGCGCCGAGCTGCGTGACCACTCGGGGACCTCGTCGACCGGATCGAGACCGACGTGAAGGCCTATCGGGCCCAGCTCACCGTCCGGCCGCGGCCCCAGCTCCCGCCCGAGTCGCTCCGGGAGCGTCTGCCGCTGATGGGCTGGCTGATCTACGAGGCGAGCTGGAACGCGGTCCAACGGATCGTCGCCTCGTACGACGAGCTGCCTGCCGGCCCCGAGCGCGCGGACAGCGAAGCGGCTCACGGCCAGGTCCGGCGCCTCGGGAACGCGGCCAGGGGTCTGGTCTGGCCCGAGTTCGCGCCTCGGGCCCTCGGCGCGATCCGCGCCCAGGCACTGGCTGAGTCCAAACGGGACACGCCGCTGAGCTACGACGAAGCCTGGATCTACCACCGCGAAGCGAAGAGGAGGTACCGGACCTACCTCGACGCCCTCGGCACGGTGCCGGAGCGCACCCGTTTCGTCATCGCGCTCGACGAGGTGCTGCTGCAGCTGGCGCTGGCCGAGACCGGAACCGCCTGCCGGACCGCGGAGCGCGTGATCGGCAAATGGGCCGAGGAGTCCCCCGACGCTCCGGTCGAGGAGGAGGAGCGACGCGTCCAGGTCATCTACCCGGACGTGGAGGAAGCGGCCGAGACCGGTGCCCGCGCCCTCGCCGCGGCCGCGAAGATCAGGGACGAGTACGGCCTCGTCCACGAGGTGACCGAGGACCGGATGGCGTTGGTGACCGGCTTCCGCAACCCGGGCATCATGTGTGCCAGGGCGGCGCTCATCGCCCTCGCGCTCTGCCCGGCGATGGAGAGCATCGGCCTGGTCCAGCTACGCCTCAACTTCGCGCTGCTCGTCCCCGGACACTCGCTTCCCGCCACCGCGCCGTTCGATCCCTGTCTCGCGGTGGATCCGCTGGACGGTGCGGCGGTCGGGGCGCTCTCGGCCTGGCTGGCGCCCGAGACCAGGAGCTCCCAGCGGGTGCGCGGCAACATGATCGGCAGCGCCACGTTGCCGCTGTTCATCCAATCGGTCATGGCGTTGCGGTCGCTCACCGGCGACGCCCACGGCTACCTCGACTGGCGTCGCGAGTGGCCCGAGCTGGGCCGCTACTGGCAGCAGGGCGGTCGCGAAGACCCGGTGGACCGGGCGATCAGCGCGGCCCTGAGACGGCAGTCACTGGACGTAGGCCGCGAGTAGCGCCCACTTGCGTTCGAGACCGCGCGACGCCTCCCGCTGCGCTTCGTGCAGCGCGACGTCGAGCGCGACCGGCCCGCTCCGGATCTTCTCCACGACCTTGGCGGCCACCTCGCTGGTACCCCGGTCGTCGACCGACGTCATGCCGGCGACGACGCACCGCGCACCGCCGGTGAGCAGCGCCATCACCAGGTTGAGGGGCTCGGCCGAGGCGTGGTTGATGACCTGTCCGACGTGACACGAGGCCATCAGCACGGAGCCCGGCCACTGGAGGCTGAGCGCCCGGGCGAACGAGAGCGAGTCACCGGGGATCTCGAGACGCTGCTCCAGCTCCCGGCCTTCCCCGTGGGCGGCGATGTGGAGGAACCCCCAGTCGTCCCCGCTCCTGCTCGCGTCCGCGAACGAACCCGGCCACGGCACGGGCGGTTCCGCGCCGATGACGTCGCAGGCACTGAGCGGGACGCCGGCGGTGCTCTTCCTGTCCAGCTTCCAGGCCGCCCGTTCCTTGCGCACGTCGACGCCGTGTTCGTCCCGGCCGACCAGCCGGATCAGGGCGCGGCCGGTGACCGGGGCCGGTCGCGGGTGCTGAAGGCAGGTGAACACCGGCGTCTGGGTCACGACGGCCCGCTCCACGAGGCGGACACGCCCGCCAGTCGGCTCGGCGACCTCGAGCGCCGGCCACGGAACCAGACACAGCCACGAGTGCGCGGAGATCAGGAGTTCGACCGGCCGGCTCCGCTCGGTGCGCAGGTCGGCCCGGAGCTCAGCCGGCAGGACGCTGTCGGCGAGCGTCAGCCAGTCGAACTCGCTCAGGTCGTCCGCGACGGGCCGGGCGGCCGTCCCGGCGCGGCACGGATCCTCTTTCGCGAGGCGTTGCTCGACCACGTCGTCCAGCAGCTGTGCCAGGTCCTCGTGGGTGCGGGCCCGTTGAAAGAACTTCCGGTGGAAGGTGTCCGGGACGAACCGTTCGAACGTCACCCGCCGTCCGGGACGCACGAGCGTGCGGAACAGGTTGGGCTCGTCGGAGAGCGAGTCGGGGAGTTCGTGGAAGTCCACCGCGTGCCGGGTGCCGATCAAGTCGAAGACCGTGGTCAGGTCGGTCGGCGGCGGGATCACCGTGTCGGCCAGCATCGGTGAGACGGCCTGCGCGAGCTCGAATCTCCGCTTCTCCAGACGCACCCGGGTCTCGTCGGACTCCTCGCGGTCCTCCAGGTCGACGATGGCCTGGATGATCCCCTCGATCTTCGGGCTCAGGAGCTGGCGACCGGACCGGATGCGCGCGGCGAACCCGGTCTGTTTCGCCGACAGTGCGACCCGTAGCCCGAGCTCAGCGGCCCGCTGCCCGCCCAGACCGGCAGCGAGCAGCGCGATGTCGCCGTAGACGCGATGGAAGACGACGGCGAGCGGCGCCCGTGACCGGGCGATGACCCGCCAGCGGCCACGCACCTCCTCGGCGATGTCGAGAGCCTGGTGCCCCAGCTCGGTTGCTCGCCGGTGATCGGCCGGTGAGACGGCGTGCTCGGCCAGATGTTCAGCGACGGCGAGGATCACCGAGAGCCGCTGCAGCTCGCGGTCCGACGTCGGCACCTCGTCGTGGTCTTCGCGGACGCGGCGGAGAGCGTCATCGAGCCGGTCGGCGGCGTGGGCGTCGCCGGCCTCCCACAGCGCCAGCGCCACTCCGAAGTCGAAGTGGTAGCGGGTCGAGTATCCCGCCGCCCGGGTGTCGGACCAGTACCCGTCGAACTCCCCGAGCACCCGCTCGACGTGGCCGGCCTGACCGGCCTGGATCATGACCGCCGCGATCTCGAACATCAGGTGAGCCAGGTAGGGCTCGGCCCCGGTGCCGTGCAGATCCTCCTCGGACACCCAGGCCATCGCGACCGCGTCCTCGAGGTCGTCGGCGAGCCGGAGATCGCGGGCGGTCGCGTACCGGTTGAACGTGTGGAGCATGAGATCGAGGGCCGGGTCGTCCGCACCACCGTCGGGATCGCGGAGCGCGCTCAACGAGCGGGCGTGGAAGTCCTTCGCCCGGTCGGGCTTCTCGACCGGGATGCCGACCAGGTCGCAGAAGCGCACGATCACGCCCGCGTATCTCCACGCCTGGGCCCGCGCGGCCCATTCCTCGTCGCTGGTGGCTACCGCGAGGTGGTGGTCGAGTGCGGTCGAGAACAGGCTCTTCTCGTCCTTCGCGAGGAGGGCCAGCGTCTCCCGCTGCCGGACGATTCCCACCGCCTCGTCGGCGTCGATCGCCATCATCAGCAGCTCGTCCCGATCGAGCGCGCGCCGGACCGGCTTCGAGACGTCGCTCATCGCTCGCCCATCCCCCAGAAGTCGCCCCCACCCTCCATGACGGACAGTCGACGGGCGCGCCGGACGGGCTCAGCGCGAGTAGCGGTGCTTGACGCCGACCGGGAAGTTGTCCGGATCCCCGACCGTGCGGACGTGCACCTCCGGCACCTGCCGAGCCGGCGGCACGTAGTGCGCGAACTCGCTGTTCACCGCGGTCACGTCGAGCAGCCGGTCCCCGTCCGCGGTGAAGATCAGGCAATCTCGTCCATCACGTCGCCCGGCGTCGCGACCAGGATCCGGTACCCCCACGGCCAGCGGGCTGCGCTCGGCCGCGCCGAAGTTCGGCGACGTCGTGGAACAGCTCAACCGGGTCGAGGCTCATGACCATGAACTACCACGCGGCCCCCGGCCGACGTAGGCCACGAAGCCCGCGAGGGCCAACCCACCGGCCACCAGGTCCGCCGGGCGGCTCGGACCTCCCTGCGTCGGCCAGGTCAGCACCTCTCCGAGCACTCCGTCGGCCGGGAAGATCGTCGCGCCGAGCGTCCACCCGAGCGGCAGGAACCAGGAGCGGCCGGTGCCGACCGTCGACGCTCCGAGGGCGGTGAGCCCGAGCAGACCGGCCGCATCGCGGACGACCGGCCGGACCGGGCCCGGGGTCAGCACCACGAGCACCAGCAGCAGAGCGGCCACCAGGTGCGACGCCCGCAACCACCCCCACGGACGAGCCGCGGTGCGGTCGAGGCTGTCGTCCGGGCCGCTCAGCGTGGCCGTGACCACCGCGACCAGCACCAGCACGGTCAGCACCAGCGCCGTCCGGTTGATCCCGCCGGGGCCGCCGAAGACCCAGGTCACCCCCGTCACCCCGGCCGCCGCGGCGACCGCGGCCGGCACCCGCCGGGAGCGCGCGTAGAGCGTCACCCACCTCATCGGACGCCCAGCACGGCGGCCGCGTCCCGGCACTCCTGCGCCGCGCGGTAGGCGGCCGAGACCCGTGCGGCGGCGTCCGGCGCGTCCCGCAGACGCTTCCAGATCGCGACCGCCTCCGGATCTCCGAAGCCGAGCCCGGCGTCGGATCCCAGCAGCCAGAAGGCGACGGCGTGCGCCGCCAGGTAGTTGTTCACGGTCGTCAAGCAGTCCGACGGGCCGACGAAGGCGCTCGTGATCAGCGACGTTTCGAGCCGAGCCGGATGGGCGAGGCCGCCGTGCGCGTCGGCGGCGACCTCCATCAGCGCGGTGTCGGCCCGGAACTCCGGCTCGGTGGGCGGGAACACGGTCGACGTGTCCTCGTGGGCCGAGGTCACGCGTACTCCGGGCACGGACGCCAGCAGCCCCAGCGCGTGCCGCGCCCTCGGCTCCACCGAGGGCAGCAGCGGGGCGTGGACCCGGCTCACGCACACCGGGCCGTCGCACACCAACTGCTGCGCCACCGGGTCGACGATCCCCTTGTCGTACTCGTCGCCCGTCGGTACCACCAGGAGGGTCGCCGCCGCACCGACCGCAAGCGGCAGCAGCGCGGCGAGGCCGGTCCGACGACGACGGGCCGCCAGGAGCACGACCGCGGCCACCGCGAGCGCCGTCACCCACACCGCCTGAGCGACGCTGACCGCGCCGGCCACCGTGTCGTAGGCGCTGAACTGGCTCATGCCCATGCTCGGCGAGAACGCGGCGAAGAGCCCCGGGTCGTCGAACGCGTGCGGCGCGAAGACCTGCAGCGCGAAGTCGGCGACGGCGATCGCCGGCGCGGTCGCGAGCGCGGGCACCAGACGTCCGACGGCCAGCCCGATCCAGACCGACGCGATCATCGCGACGAGCCCGACCGCGGTGACCGCGACCACCGCTCCCGGGAGGTATCCGCCGGCGATCCGGGGCAGCGCCCCGGCCAGGGACACCAGGTACGCGAGCGCGACCGCGACCCCGGTCGCGGCCAGGATCGGCACGATCCGCTGCGGCTGCGGCCGGGGCACGCTGCGGAACAGCTCGGCGACCTTCGCCCGGTGCTCGCGATAGGACTGCCAGGCCCCGGCGGCCATCGCGAGCGGCGAGAGCAGGGACAGGTACTCTCGCTGGGTCATGGCCAGCGACATCCAGCCGGTCGACCACCGCTGGGGTGTCGCGTAGAGCGTCACCAGGCCCGCGAGCGCGATCAGCAGAGCCGCGCCGAGCGCGGACGACCGCCGGAGCTCCATTCCGACGACCCGGATCACGCGCCCTCCCGGTGCTTGCGCAGCAGCGCCGAGTAGCCACGCTCCGCCGGGCTGTCCCCGGCGTCGGCGTCGCCGCCGCGGGCGACCAGGTCGTCGGGCGTCCCGTGGAACACCAGCTTCCCTTCGTTCATCAGGACGACGTCCGAGCAGGCGGCGACGACGTCCTCGACGAGATGGGTGGAGACGAGCACGCAGCTGTCGGTGCCCAGGTCACGCAGGAGGTCGCGGAAATCGAGGCGCTGTTCCGGGTCGAGCCCGACCGTGGGCTCGTCGAGCAGCAGCAGGTCGGGGTCGTTGACGATCGCCTGGGCGATGCCGGCCCGGCGCAGCATGCCGCCGGACAGCGTCTTCATCCGGTGGCCGGCCCGGTCGGTGAGCCCGACCCGGTCGATGGCCCGCTGGACGGCGTCGGGGATCGCGGCCTTGGGCATCTCCTTGAGCCAGGCCAGGTACTCGACGAACTCGCGCACGGTGAACCGCGGGTAGAAGCCGAACTGCTGCGGGAGGTATCCGAGCCCGCGGCGGACCTCGCGCAGGTCGGCCCGGCCGTCGACCGGCTTGCCGAGCAGCGTCAGCGTCCCGCCGGCCGGTTCGACGACGGTCGACAGCGCGCGCATCAGCGTCGTCTTGCCGGCTCCGTTCGGGCCGAGCAGGCCGTGGACGCCGGTCGGCAGGGCCAGGTCCAGACCGTCGACGGCCAGGTGCCGCCCGGCCCGGACCCGCAGCCCGGACGCGTGGACCAGCCAGGGATGAAGGGTGGGGGCCGTCTCGGCCGCGCTCACCGTACGCATGGTTTCTCCTAGAGCTCAGTTGCCGCTGGACAGGCGGCGGAAGTGGTTTCCGGCGAGCGGGGTGAGGGCGGCCAGCGCCACGGTGGCCACCGCCCAGGCCACCGCGCTGCCCGGCTGCAGCACCGGCGACAGCCGTTCGACGGCGATGCTCGGCAGCAGCACGGCCGCGAGCCAGACCGCGCCGAGGCCGATCGCCGCCCGGCGCACGCCGGTGAGAGCGCCCAGCGCGACGGTCGCCGCGGTGAACGCCAGACACGGCAGCAGCACCAGCGCGAGCGAGGAGCCGGTACCGGCCCCGGCCAGCAGCAGCGCGGGCACCACGACGACGAGCACCGCGAGCGTCCGGCGCAGCACCAGCGCGAGGCCGGCGGCGGGCGTCGTGGCGATCAGCTCCCAGACCGGGTCGGTCCGCCGGCTCCAGGCCACCGCGACCCCGGGCAGCGGCGCGACCGGGGAGAGCAGCAAGACCAGCGACGGCAGCGAGGGCTCGGCCGCCTGCAGCAGCACCGCGCAGCCCAGCACCGCGACCGTCATCGCGAGCCACGGCACCAGCGTCCAGACCAGCCACCGGCGGGAGGCGGACGCGGCCCGGCCGCGGGGGGCCGGCGCCGGGTCGGCCGCGATCCGGTCGTCCAGCGCCACCGAGACCCGGTCGAGCAGGGCGCGCGTCGAAGGCGCGGCGAACCCGGCCAGCCCGGCCCGGCAGCCCGCACACGTGTCGAGATGGGTCTCGATCGACCACAGGGCGGCGTCGTCGAGCGCGGTGCTCCCGGCCGCGTAACCGGCCAGCTGAGCGTCACTGGGATGAGTCATGACAGCGCCTCCCGCAGTGCGATCCGGGCCCGGCGGGCGCGGGTCTTGACCGTGCCCTCGGGCACGCTGAGCAGCACCGACGTCTGCCGGACGGACAGCCCGTCGAGCACCATCGCCTGCAGCACCTGGCGCAGCTCGGGCGGCAGGCGCAGCAGGGCCTGCTCCAGGTCCTGGTCGACGCGACCGGCCAGCACCTCGTCCTCGGCGGCCGGTGCGGTGGCGCCCAGCAGCGGAATCGTCGGCACCCGGGCCTGGCGGGCGCGCCGGCGGAACGCGTCGACCAGCCGGTTGGCGGCGATGCTCCACAGCCAGCCCACCGCGCTGCCGTTGGTCGCCGCGCCCGCGTAGCTGCCCGCCGCCCGCCAGACCGCCAGGTAGGTCTCCTGGAGGACGTCGGCGATCACGTCGTCGTCGGTGCAGCGTCGACGCAGGCGCACCGCGAGCCACGGCGACGTCCGGCGGTACAGCTCGTCGAACGCGGCCCGGTCGCCCGTCGCGACGCGTCGGACGAGTTCTTCCTCGTCGGGGTCTGCCATTCCTCTCACGCCCAGGGAGACGACCGGACCACGAGTTCCGGTTCTCGTTGTGTCCTATGTATAGGGTTGTGCCCCATGTATAGGCATGAGGCGCGGTACCGCATCCTCACATTTCTCTTATCCCTGGCCGTCGTGGGCTCCCTCGGGGTCGCCACCCGGCCGGCCGCGGCGGCCGACGGCACGCTGCAGAGCGAGTTCGCCGCGGCCGCGGCCGAGTCGAAGGTTCCGGCTCCGGTCCTGCTCGCGGTCTCCTACGCGCTGACCCGCTGGGACGACCACGGCCCGGCCGCCAGCGCGTCCGGCGGGTACGGCCCGATGCACCTGACCGACGTCGACCCGGCCGACGTGCGCGCGGAGGACGCACGAGGGACGGGCGCGGACGTCGACGCGGCGGCCATCGAGAAGGATGAGTCGCTGCACCGCCTGGACGCGGCGGCGAAGCTGCTGGGCGTCGACGCCGAGCAGCTCAAGACCGACCGGGCGCTGAACATCCGGGGCGGGGCACTGCTGCTGGCGCACCACGTCGGCACGACGCCGAAGGACCTCGCCGGGTGGTATCCAGCGGTCGCCTGGTACAGCGGCGCGTCGGCGACCGGCGCGGACGCCTTCGCCGACGACGTGTTCGAGTCGATGCGGGCCGGCGCGGCCCGAACGACGACGAACGGCCAGCGGGTCTCGCTGCCGAAGACCGCGGTGACCACCCCGGCCCGCGCGCGGGCCGCCGACCCCGCCGTGGAGTGCCCCTCCGGTGTGACCTGCCGGTTCGTCCCGGCCGCCTACGCCTGGAACAACACCGCCGACCCGAACGACTACGGCAACTACGACCCGGCCGACCGCCCGGCCGACGGGGACAAGATCCGGTACATCGTCATCCACGACACCGAGAGTTCGTACGAGAGCACGATCGCCGCGGCCCAGAACCCGCTCACGTATGTCGCGTCGCACTACGTGATCCGGTCCAGCGACGGCGAGATCACGCAGATGATCCGCACCAAGGACGTCGGCTGGCACGCGGGCAACTGGAACATCAACCAGACGTCGATCGGCATCGAGCACGAGGGCGTCGCCCGCGAGGGCGCGACCTGGTACACGGAGGCGATGTACCGGTCGTCGGCCAAGCTGGTGCGCTACCTGGCGGCGAAGTACCAGATTCCGCTCGACCGCAACCACATCATCGGCCACGACGAGGTGCCCGGCCGGGACGCCGCCCGCGTCGCCACCCAGCACTGGGACCCCGGCCCGTTCTGGGACTGGCAGCACTACATGGACCTGATCAAGGCCCCGGTCCGGAGCGCGGCGGCCTTGAAGGCCGGCGACGTCGTGACGATCTCGCCCGACTTCGCCACCAACCGCCAGGCCATCCCGGGCTGCTCCCCCACTCCGTGCCAGGACCTGCCCGAGCAGGGTACGAACTTCACGTTCCTCTACAGCGCCCCGCAGGACGACGCGCCGCTGATCAGCGATCCGGCGTTGCAGCCCAGCGGCTCCCCCGGCACCCGGAACGCCGAGGACTGGGGCGACAAGGCCACGTTCGGCCGGCAGTACGTCGTCGCGGGCGTGCAGGGCGACTGGGTGGCGATCTGGTGGGCCGGGCAACAGGCCTGGATCCACGACCCGACGCACACGATCGTCAAGCGGTGCGGCGTCGCGGTGAAGACGATCACGCCGGCCGCCGGGAAGACGTCGATCCCGACCTACGGCAAAGCGTTCCCGGACGCGTCCGAGTACCCGTCGGGCATCACGCCGGACGTCGGGACGCCGTTGCAGTACACGATCGCGGCCGGGCAGAAGTACGTTGTCGGGGAGGTCACGCCGGCGGCGAACTACTACGCCCGGTTCGACGGGGCGAACGTCCCGATGAACCATACGGTGATCAAGGGGGCGCAAACCTACCTGGCGATCTCCCTCAACCATCGCTGGGCGTACGTGAAGCTGTCCGACGTCGTCTACGGCTGAGTTGAACGGTGGTGGGAACGCTCTCACCGAGGCGTTCCCACCCCCTATGCTCCTCCCGTCTGATTCAGACTGCGCGGGAGACAAACATGGCTAAACCCACCATCGTCCTCGTTCACGGCGCCTGGGCCGACGCATCCAGTTGGAACCCGGTCGCGTCCGAGCTGCAGAGCCAAGGCTTCACCGTCCTCGCTCCCCCGAACCTGCTGCGCGGCCCCGAGACCGACGCCGCCTACATCGCTTCGTTCCTGGCCCAGCGCACGAGCGGCCCGGTCGTCCTGGTCGGGCACTCCTACGGCGGCTTCGTCATCACCAACGCGGCCACCGGCGGGGGTGACGTCAAGGCGCTGGTCTACGTCGATGCGTTCATCCCCGACGAGGGCGAGTTCGTCTTCCAGATCCTCGGCGGCTCCGGCTCGGCGCTCGCCGTCGCCGACCCGACGACCGTGCTCGACATCGTCGGCTACCCGGGTGCGCCCGAGGGCGACGCCGAGGCGTTCCTGAAGCCCGACACCGTCCACAAGTTCTTCGCCCAGGACCTGTCCGAGACCGACCGGTCGCTGATCGCCACCGGCCAGCGGCCGATCACGCTGGCCGCCAACACGACCCCCTCGCCCGGCGCGGCCTGGAAGGTGCTGCCGAGTTGGGCCGTCGTCGGCACGGAAGACCTGATCATCCCGCCGGCGACCCAGCGCTCGATGGCCGAGCGGGCCGGGGCGACGATCTCCGAGGTCAGCGCGTCGCACGTCTCGATGGTGTCGCAGCCGCAGCCGGCCGTCGACGCGATTCTGGCCGCGGCCGCGCACGTCGGGGGATGATCGCCGCCTGAGTTGGCGAAACTGACCCGTTCGGCCGGTGGGGTGGCGGACGGCGTCACGCTCCTGGCCGACCGCTGTCGTCCGGTCGGCCCGGAGCGTCCGCGGCCCGTGGTCCTCATCCGCCTGCGGCGGACTGTTCGCGGCCCCGCCGGCGCGCGCCGGCTTCCAAGTGTTCGCCCAGGCCACCCGGCGACGTTCACTCCGGCGGGCGGTTCCGGCCGTTCACGACCGGGCGCGACGACGGGCGGGTCGCGATGACCGGCGGGAGCTACTTCGGACACACGCAGCGGGCGGTGGCTCGGTGAGCCGGCACGGCGTGCCGCGGCTCCGCACCGCGCTGAGCTGGTCGGCGACCGTCGGCAGGCAGGAGCGCGGCCGCCCCGGCCTCGGGTCCGGACCGCGGGTGCGCCACGCGCCGGAGGGCCTGCCCCGGCAGGCCGCCGACGTGCGGGTCGCGGGCGCCCCGGTGCCGTTCTGGCGTAACTTCGTCGCCCGCGGCCCTGCGTGTGGCGGGTATCCGGGGTGGCTCGTCGTCGGCCCGTGGATCCACGGCGAGTCGGGTGAGCTGCGGGCGTCCGAAGCGACGTCCGATGGCTGAACCATCACCTCGACGGCAGACCCGGCGGTGGCTGGCGATCGAGTCCTGGCCTCCGCCCGCGCGCGACGAGGTGCTGCACCTCCGGGGCGGAGGCGGCCTCGGCGTCGCGCCGGACGACGAGGCCGGGCCCGGCCGGTTCACTTACGACCCGGCCGACCCGACCCCGACGGTCGGCGGTCCGCTGGTCGACGTGCTGAGGCCGGTCCGCGCGGTGGCCCGTTCCCGACGGGGTGCGGTAGGTCAGGCCGGGGGGATGTTGTGGTTCAGGCGGAACGTGTTCGTCGGGTCGACGCGGCGCTTGAGCCGGCGTAGCCGCTGGTAGACGTCGGGGCGGTAGGCGTGGCGGACGGCGTCGGGTGAGGCGTCGTCCTCGGCCATGAAGTTGAGGTACATGCCGCCGGTGCTCCAGGGGGCCATTCTCCGGATGACCTCGGCTTCCGCGCTCCTGGTCGCGTCGGCCTCCCCGAAGCCGGCCATGAAGAGCGTGTAGGCCGCGTCGCGGTTCGAGACCGCGTCCGGCTGCTCGGGCGCGCGGCCCAGCGCGCCGCCGAGGTGCCGGACCTCGACCAGCGAGATCGGGACGGGCGCGGCCGGGCCGGTCAGCGCGATCAGCGTGTCGACCGCATCGGCGGTGAGCTCGCGGAGCAGGCCGGTGCGCTCGTACGCGGCGACCGGATCGACGGGGTCGGCGTGGATGGACGGGAACGCTTCGAAGGGCTGGGTCTTCACGCCGTCGATCAACGGGGTCGCGGCCGCGCGCAATGGCTCGACCAGGCTCTTTCCGGCCTTCTCGGAGCCGAGGTAGCAGATGCGCAGGGCGGCGACGAGCTTGTTCCGGAGCGGGGGCGGCGCGGCCGGCGGCATCCTGATCAGGGCCACTGAGGACGACATCGCGTCGGGGACGGTCGTGGTCCAGCGGCGGTAGGCGTGGAACAGCCGGGCCGCGTCCTTTCCGTCGAAGTAGATCGCGCCGCCGTAGAACGAGGTGACCGGGAACAGGTCGAACTCGATCGCGGTGACCAGGCCGAAGTTGCTCTTGCCGCCGCGGAGTCCGAAGAAGAGTTCCGGGTCGCTGTCGGCGGTGACCGTGCGGAGTCGTCCGTCGGCACCGACCAGGTCGACGCTGCGGACGTGGTCGGCGGCGTACCCGTAGGTGCGGCCGAGAGTCGGGCTGAGTCCACCGCCGAGCGTGTAGCCGACGACGCCGACGATCGGGGTGGAGCCCACGATCGGCGCGAGCCCGGCCGGGACGCACTTGTCGAGGACGTCCTGCCAGAGCGCGCCGGCCTCGGCCCGGGCCCGGTGGCGGCGGGCGTCGATCGTGACCCCGCGCATCGACCGGGTGCTCACCAGGACGGCGTCCCGGCCGATCGGGACCGAGGGCTGGTGGCCGGTGGCGAGCACGGCGACCGGCGCGTGGCGCTCGGTGGCGAGCCGGACGGCGGCCCGGACGTCGGCCGGGGTCTCGGCGGCGATGACGAGGCCGGGGGTGGGTTGCTGGGTGAGGTTGAACGGGGCGGTCTCGAGGGCGTAGCCGCGGTCGCCGGGGAGCAGCGCGCGGCCGTCGAGCCCGCGGGGCCGGGTGAACGGCCCGGGCCCGCCGGTTCCGGGGCCGGTGCGCGGGCCGGTGGGGGCGGCCGCGGTTGCGGCCGGGCCGGAGGCGGCCGTGGCGGCGGCGAGGCCGCTCAGGGCGCCGAGCGTGAGCGCTCGGCGGCGGCTCAGCTCCCTCGAGCGTGCGGGATCCTGACCCATCGGTGC
Source organism: Cryptosporangium phraense (assembly GCF_006912135.1). Taxonomy (NCBI): domain Bacteria; kingdom Bacillati; phylum Actinomycetota; class Actinomycetes; order Cryptosporangiales; family Cryptosporangiaceae; genus Cryptosporangium; species Cryptosporangium phraense. The sequence goes on from NZ_VIRS01000042.1 coordinate 25,095, forward strand.
GCTCCGTTCCGTCGACGTCGGCTCACTCTGGGGTGCGCACGGCGTTGCGGACCGTCGGCGGCGGCCGAGCCACGCCGATCCCCACCCAGGGGACGAGCCGGCGTCAGGCGTGGTCGCGGAGGAACGAGAGGATCAGCGCGGCGGTCCGGTCGGGGTACTGGGTGTGCGGGTAGTGACCGGCGCCCTCGACCAGCTCGAGCCGGGCCAACCCGGCCGGCATCGCGGCCACGATCGCCTCGCCCTCGGCCCGCGGGTCCACCCAGTCGGGGTCCTGCGTGCCCTCGATGATCAGCACCGGGCAGCGGACGTTGCCGAGCTGTGCGCCGGCGTCCTTGGGAGCCGACAGCCCCATCTTCTGCATGGCCTTCATCCGGCCGGGCTCGCGCATCAGCGCGTCGACCCGCTGGACGTCGACGGCCCAGTCGGCCGGCTTGACGCCGGGGAACGCCAGCGCGCGGTAGCTCCTCCAGAGCTTGACGCTGCCCAGCAGGCCGGTGCCGAGTAACCGGAACGCGCCCCTGCGGTAGTGCGTGTGCCGGAAGTCGCCGAGCCGCATCGACGTCGGCCGGGTGAACGGCGCGATCTCGACGATGCCGGTGATCAGCTCGGGCGCCTGCGCGGCCGCGATCGTGGCCGCGCCACCGGAGATCGACTGCCCGACGAGCACGGCCAGGCCGCCGAGGTGGCGGATGACCGCGATCAGGTCACCGGCGATGTCGGTGCGGGAGTACGACGGCCAGCCGACGCTCGACTCGCCGCAGCCGCGCAGGTCGACGGCGGCGACGCGGTACCCGGCCGCGGCCAGCTGCGGAGTGACGAAGCGGTAGGACTCGCGGCTGTCGCCCATGCCGTGGGCCAGCACGACCAGCGGCCCGCTGCCGGTCACCTCGTAGGCGATCGTCCCACCGTCGACGTTCAGGAACTCAGTCATGGCATTTCCCTTCCGGCTAACTTTGTTATCCAGAAGGCTAATGCTATTAGCTACGGACGTCAAGCAGGAGGACGCGGTTGCGATCGGAGGCCCGCACGCGCCAGCCCTCGGCCTTCGCCTGGGCGACCAGCGGGCGGTGCGGCATCAGCAGCAGGCAGTGGACCTCGTGGCGGGCCAGCTCGGCGAGCGCGCCGGGACGCCCTTGGATCAGGCCCTGCTGGTGGGTGATGAGCTCGGCGCCGTAGACGTCGTTCCGCCCGTCGAGCGCGACGCGCACCCCGTCCTCGGAGCGGCGCAGGATGAGATAGCCGCCGTCGTCGTACTCGTTGAGCACTCGACAGCCGTCCGGAATCGCCTGCACGGTGGCGTCGGTGGGATAGCTGGCCGGGGTCGGACGTCCGAGGTCGGGCAGTCGGACCAGGCTCACGACCAGCAGCGTGGCGGCGAAGCCGGCCGCGGTGCCGCTGGACAGGAACGCGACCCGGCGGCGGCGCGGACCGGCGCGCCAGTCGACGCCGGACGCCCAGGAGGCGACCGCGGGCACCGCGAGGATGAGCGCCATCGGCGCGAACCGGATCGAATCGACGCTGGCCAAGAGCAGGATGCCGGTCGCGCCGGTCCAGACCGCGAGCAGCGGCTCCCGCGGACGACGCCGCCACCCGGCGGCGGTGAGCGCGACCGCGAGCGCGGCGCCGAGCCAGGTGAAGAGCGTCAGGCCGTTCGCGCGCCAGAGCGGGGCCCACTCGGGGATCAGCGCGGCCGACGCATCCCTGGTCGCGAGCGCGGAGCTGAGCGCGTCGGTGCCGAACGGTGAGCTGAGGCAGCCGAGCAGCACGACGGTCGTGATCACCGCGGCTCGGGGACGCGCGCGCCGTTGGGCGAGCATCAGGGCACCGAGCCCCGCGGCCACCGCGGGCACCGCCGCCAGCGCGGCCAGGTGCAGGTTCATCCACAGCACGACGAGCAGATACAGCCCGGCGAGGCCGACCAGGAATCGACGCCCGCTCCACTCCATGAGCCGGGCCGCCAGCAAGACGACGATCGGCAGCAGCGCGTACGTCAGCGTCTGCGGGCGGGCGCTGAGCCAGAGCACCAACGGCAGCACCAACAGCGTCGTACTGACCGCGAGGACCTCCGGACGCACGCCGAGCGCGCGCGCCGGCAGCCCGACGCCCACCCCGACCACCGCGACGCAGCACAGAGTGCAGAGGGCGAGCCCGATCGGGCCGGCCGAGGTGTAGGCCACCGAGAGCAGGACGTCGAACAGCCAGGAGTTGGGGTGCCAGGTCCGGCCGGCCAGCGACCAGGAGAACGTGTCGGGGAGGAACACCGTGTGCCGGTGCCGGATCTCCGTGCCGGTCTGGACCTGCCAGAACGTGTCGCCCTCGGTGAACCATCCACTACGAGCGGCCCCGACCAGCGCGAAGATGGCCAACCCGACCGCCAGCGGCGACCCCCGCACGCCTCTTTCGGCAGCAACCCGCATGATCCATAGATTCGGCCGGGCGGGGACCCGGTGAAGCTTTATGCGCCGAGTAGGCGGCGGAGCCAGCGTAGGCGGGCCTCTCGGGTGTCCTCGGAGAGCGCCGCGTGCGGCACGAAACCGTCGTAGCCGTGGAATCCGCCCGGCCAGACGTGCAGTTCGCACTGCCCACCGGCCTGCCAGATCGCGCTCGCATAGGCCACCGCCTCGTCGCGGAACGTCTCGGCCGAACCGACGTCGACCAGGGCCGGCGGCAGGTTCCGCAGGTCGGTGGCGCGGGCCGGGGCCGCGTACGGGGACACGTCGGCCGTGCCTCGGGCCTCGCCGAGCAACGCGCCCCAGCCGGCCGCGTTGGCCTGGCTGTCCCACACCCCGAGGCCGGTCATCTGGACGGCCGAGACCGTGTCGTTCCGGTCGTCGAGCATCGGGCACATCAGCACCTGACCGACCACCGCGGGCCCGCCCCGGTCCCGGGCCAGCAGCGCGAGCGCAGCGGTGAGCCCACCGCCCGCGCTGGCTCCGGCGATCACCACCCGGGACGGGTCGATCCCGAGCGACACCGCGTTCGCGGCCACCCACTCCAGCCCGGCGTAGACGTCCTCGATCGGCCCGGGGTGGGGCGTCGCCGGAGCCAGGCGGTACTCGACCGACACGACGGCCGCACCGAACTCCTCGGCCCAGGTCAGCACCGAGTCCAGGCCGAGCCGGTTGTCGCCGGTGATCATCCCGCCGCCGTGCGTGTGGTAGAAGACCGGCGTCGGGCCGGGCGCGTCGACCGGCCGGATGATCAGCAGCGAGATCTCGGGACTGTCCGGCGGCCCCGGCACCGACCGCTCCTCGACGCTGAACCGGCCGTTGCGGGTCAGATCCTCGTCGGTCAGCGGCACCATCAGCGCCGGCTGATCGCCGGCCGGGACCTCACCGCTCATCAGCGACGCGAGCAGCGGAACGATCTGCTCCAGTGCGGCGGCGAGCTCGGGGTCGTAGGGCGTGGGCGGGCCGATCACCGTCATCGCGACTCCTTCGTTGCGGTGGAGTCCCAGTCTCAGTCCTGGTCACCGATCCGGGCAGCCGCCAATGGCCGCGATGTTAAGGTCGCTACCCGACATATGGCGGTGGCTCGTGCGCGAGTTGATCAACAAGCTCAGCGTCGTCGACGGCGACGCGGCGACCGCGCTGCGCGTGATCTCGCACTTCGAGGCCCTCGTCGACCAGCGCGCCTCCACCCCGGCGATGCTGCGGGCCGCGGCCGCGCTGGCCGGCTGCCCGGCCGGGCTGCACGACGCCGGCCGCGGGGTACACGTCTGTTTCGACGCCCGGGGCCGCCGCCTCCCGGCCGACTCCGTCCCCTCGTCGGCGACCGTCGAGCGGTGGGAGCGGCTGACCGTCTGGCTCACCCGCGACGGGGCCGCCGGCCCGCTCGACCAGCTGATCCTCGAGCGCTGCGCCCGGAGCATCGACGCGGTCGCGCAGACCCGCGACGCCCATCCGTCGCTGGCCGCGATCCGGATCGCCTGTGACCCGGACTCCGGCCTCGCCGAGCGCCGGGCCGCGGTCCGTCACCTCGGGCTCGGCGCGACCGTCGAGGTCGTCGCCACCTCCGTCGGCGAGGCCGACGGCCTCCCGCCCGGCCCGGTCCTCGACGGCCTGCGCATCCACCTGCTCGCTCCGTCCGACGTCGTCCCGACGGCGATCGCGGCCGGTCGCACCACCTCCACCAGCGACGATCTCCCGGACGCCCGGCGCCGAGCGGCCACCGCCCTGCGCCTGGCCGTCGACCCGATCACCGGCGGCCCGGTCCACGTCCGCTACGAGGAGCTGGGCAGTCTGGCCGCGCTGGCCGAGCAGTTCGACGCCGAAGCCGCCGCCGCCGTCCCCGACGTCCGGCGGATCGAGGAGCTGTGCGCCCAACGGCCCTGGGTCACCGCGGTGATCGACGCGGTGCTGAGCCACAGCAGCATCCGGGAGGCCGCCCGGCGGCTGAACCTGCACCACTCGACGCTGCACCAGCGCATCGTCTGGGTCGAGTCCCACCTCGGGTACGCGCTGCTCAGCCCGGCCGGCTACGCCCGCGCGGCCACCACCGTCGCGCTCTGGCGGATCGCCCGGTCACCGGGCTAGGTCCGGGTGGGCGCGGCCGGTCACCAGCGAAAGATCGACGAACGTGACGACGCCGGGCGGCGCCGCGCAGACGGCCGGTATGGAGTTCACGCAGTGCGCGGCGGTCGCGACGACGCCCGGGTTCCGCCCGGCGTCGGCGACCGTCGACGGCGTCCAGCCGTTGATCACCACCGTGCACCCCGGATCGCCCTGCACCTCGACCTCGTAGCGCTCCCCGGCCGGACCGAACGTCCACGGCGGGTCCAGGTGCTCGTCCCCCATGAACCAGTTGACGGCGACCCGCACCACCTTGCGCTCCCCCACGAACGCCTCCCACGCGAACCGCTGAGCCGCGACCTCCCCGGGCCGGATCGTCCCGGCCGGCCCCTCGATCGGTGCGGTCGCGACCGCGATCTCGTGGCTCGGGCGGATCTCGGCGTCGGCGAACCCGAGAGCGTCGAGGCACATCTGCACCGACTGCGTGAACCCGCCGCTCAGCCGGCGCAGCAGGGACCCGGCCCGCGCCTCCTCGGGCGGACCGCCGAACCCCATGAAGTACCGGACGACGTCCGGCGCGCCGTACGTCCGGACGTCGGAGAATTCCTCGCCGCGCACGAACGTCACCGCCGACGACAGGCCGGCGAAGAACAGCGGGTGCTGCTCGGTCACCCCGCCGGGGTCGATGCCGGTGCCGTGCAGGCTGACCCCGCCCTCGACGGCGGCCGCCTCCATGGCCGCCCGCTCCTTCGGCCCCGGCCAGAACCAGCCGACCGGCGTGACGACGTTCTTGCCCGAGCGGAGCAGGGCCGCGACCTCGGCCGGGTTCGGCACCAGCGGCGCGTACAGCACGCAGTCGGCGTCCGACCGCAGGATTTCGTCCTGGTCGTTCGTCGCGGGGACGCCCAGCGGCCCGATCCCGGCGATCTCCCCGGCGTCCAGGCCGGCCTTCTCCGGGCCGTGCACCCAGCAGCCGACGAGGGTCAGGTCGGGGTGCAGCACGAGGTGTTCGATCGCCGCCCGGCCGACGCCGCCGGTTGCCCACTGGATCACGCGGTAGGTCATGGCCGCGATTGTGGACACTCGCGGAGCCGCCCGGGCGGGTTTCGCCGGGCGTCCACCGCGACCGGTTCATCGCGCAGCGATGGCCGTGGCGACGTGAACGACGACGAGAACCGACGCGCCGGCGATCATCGCCCATTTCCGGGTGGCGAGCCCGATCGCCGCGTCACCGACCTGGGCCGCCGCGGCCGCGAGCAGCACGACCACCACCGCGGGCCCGGTCCAGAACAACGGAACGAGCCCCGCGGCCACGCCCAGCGGCACGCCCCGGACCGCGTACATCCAGGCGAAGAACCGGTCACCCTCGCTCAACGCCTCCGGCCGCACCCCACCGAGCACCGCGAACCCGACGCTGACCAGCGCGGCGAGGGTGTTGGCGAGCAGAAGAACGGTCACGCCGGCTCGGTGCCGTACTTGGTCCAGACCGCGGCGACGGTCTCGCGCGTCAGCGGCTGCCCGGATTCGACCATCGACTTCAGGTCGCGGAAGTACTGCACGTACAGGTCCGGCGTGAACGTGTTCAGCATGACCGCGGTGTCGTCGCCGACGTTGGCGAACGTGTGCGGCGCCCCCGGCGGCACCATCACCCAGGTGCCGGCGGGCGCGTCGTGGTCGTCCTCCCCCACCGTGAAACGCACGCTGCCCGAGAGCACGTAGAAGCCCTCGTCGTGCTGGGAGTGGCGGTGCTGCGGCGGGCCGGCCGTGTGCGGCGGGATCACGATCTCGCCCAGCCCGAGCCGGTGGGCGGTGTTGCTGCCGTCCTCGAGGATCCGGATCCGCGTCGGCCCGTTGACGATGAGCTCGCCGTCGTCCGGACCGACGATCGACACCGCGACCATGTCGCCTCCTGGGTAGTTGGTGCCTGCACCTTAGGAGGGTTCACTCGCTTAATGCAAGTGCGCTCTCATAAAGGGAGGGTGCTATCGTCGGCCATGCGCACCAACCAGATCGAGCGCACGCGGTCGGCGATCGTCGCGGCCGCCCGCGAACTCGCCGACTCCGGTGCGGAGATCTCGATGCCGGCGATCGCGGCCGCGGCCCGGGTCTCCGAGGCGACCGCCTACCGCCACTTCCCCGACCTGGTCACGCTGCTGCGGGCCGCGGTGATGGTGGAGGACCAGGTCGCGGTCCTGCGGTCGGTCGTCGAGGGCGACGATCCGGTCGAGCGGGTCGGCCTGGCCGCGGAGATCCTCGGCCGGGCCGTGCTGCGCCGCCAGGGCGCGGTCCGGATGGTCGTCGCCTCGACGATCGCGAAACCGTCGACCGCTCCGGACCGTCCGGTCCAGCGGTTCGCGCTCATCGAGCACGCGCTCGCCCCCTGGGTCGAGAAACACCCCGATTTCGACGTCGACGAGCTCGTTCGTGACCTCTCGGTCGTGATCAGCGCGGAGTCGGTGTTCACGCTCCTCGACCTGTGCCGACTGCCGCCCGAGGAGGCGATCGCGAGCCTGGTGAGCACGGCCCGGAAAATTGTTTCGGCGGCGGTGTCGTAGCCCGGGCACGGCGCTCGTAGTAGTGGCAAAGAGTTCAGGAGGAAACACCATGCGCACTCTGATCAGCACCGCGTTCGTCTCGCTCGACGGCGTGGTCGAGGCCCCGGGCGGCGAGCCGGGCTACCGCAACTCCGGCTGGACGTTCAAGAACGTCGAGTTCCTGCCCGAGGCCTTCGAGATCAAGGGCCGCGAGCAGGAGGAGGCGGCCGCGATGCTGATGGGACGGGTCAGCTACCAGGCGTTCAGCCCGGTGTGGCCGGGCATGGACGACTTCGCGCTCTACAAGGTGATGCCCAAGTACGTCGTCTCGACCACCCTCGCCGAGAACGACCTGGTCACGAACTGGGGCGAGACCACGATCCTGCGGTCGGTGGACGACGTCGCCGCCCTCAAGGAGACCGACGGCGGGCCGATCATCGTGCACGGCAGCGCGTCGCTGAACCAGAGCCTGTCCGACGCCGGCCTGATCGACCGCTACCACCTGCTGGTCTTCCCGCTCCTGCTCGGTGCGGGCAAGCGTCTGTTCAGCGCCACCGACAAGGACGCCCAGAAGCTGACGCTGGTCGAGTCGGCGACCTACCCCAACGGCGTCCAGAAGAACGTTTTCGACGTCGTGCGCTGACCGCCGTTGGCTACAGTCAGGCCTGACTACTTCTGAGGGGACGAATATGGACATCAATGGCGCTAGTGCCATCGTCACCGGAGGCGCGTCGGGTATCGGTGCGGCTGCGGCCCGCCAGCTCGCCGCCAAGGGTGCAACGGTCGTCGTCGCCGATCTGCAGGCCGACAAGGGCGAGGCGCTCGCGAAGGAGATCGGCGGCCTCTTCGTTCGGGTCGACGTCACCGACACCGACCAGATCAAGGCGGCTGTCACCGCGGCGACCGAGATCGCGCCGCTGCGCGCGGTGGTCAACTCGGCCGGCATCGGCTGGGCCCAGCGCACGGTCGGCCGCGACGGCGAGTTCGACTCGGCCCACGACCTCGACGCGTTCCGCAAGGTGATCGCGATCAACCTGATCGGGACGTTCGACATGACCCGGCTGGCCGCGACCGCGATGAGCCGCAACGAGCCCGACGCCGACGGCGCCCGCGGCGCGATCGTCAACCTGGCCTCGGTGGCCGCGTTCGACGGGCAGATCGGCCAGGCGTCGTACTCGGCCTCGAAGGGCGGGGTCGTCGGCATGACCCTGCCCGTGGCCCGCGACCTGGCCGCCATCGGCGTCCGCCTCAACACGATCGCGCCCGGGCTGATCGACACCCCGATCTACGGCGAGGGCGAGGGCGCCGACGCGTTCAAGGCCAAGCTCGGGGCGAGCGTGCTGTTCCCGAAGCGGCTCGGGGTCGCCGACGAGCTCGCCAGCATGGTCGTCGAGGTGCTGACCAACAGTTACATGAACGCCGAGGTCATCCGCGTCGACGGCGGCATCCGGATGCCTCCGAAGTAGAGCGTCGGGCCGGGTGCGCCGCAGGCGCGCCCGGCAGCGGCGCCGCGGGCGGCCCGTCAGCGGCGCGGCAGCGGCGGCACGGGCGGCGCGGCAGCGAGGCAGCGCGGCTAAGCTGCCGAAGCGTGCCTGAGCTGCCCGAGGTCGAATCGGCCCGAAGCGTCATCGAGAGATCGGCCCTGAAGCGGACGATCGTGGCCGTCGACGACACCGACAGCTACGTGTGCCGCCCGCACCCACCGGGCCAGATCCGCGACGCGCTGGTCGGCACCGAGCTCATCGCCGCGCACCGCCGGGGCAAGACGATGTGGTGCGACACCGCGACCGGTCCGGTGCTCGGCCTCCACCTGGGCATGTCCGGCAAGATCGTGATCGCCGACGCGGACGGCCACGAGGTCGACGGCGGCGACCATTGGGAGTACGGCCGCGCACCCGGTGACTACCGGTTCTCCCGGTTCGCGCTCACGTTCGCCGACGGCGGCGTCCTCCGCCTGCTCGACCCGCGCCGGCTCGGCCGCGTCCGCCTCGACCCGCGGCTCGACGACCTCGGTCCGGACGCCGCGACGATGACCGGCGCGCAGTTCGCGCGGGCCTTGACCGGCCGGGCGCCGATCAAGGCGCGCCTGCTCGACCAGCACGCCCTCGCGGGCGTCGGAAACCTGCTGGCGGACGAGATCCTCTGGCGGGCCAAGCTGAACCCGGCCCGGCCGGTCGACGCGATCACCGACCCCGAACGCCGACGGCTCTACCGCGCGCTGCACACGACGATCGAGGAGGCGCTGCGCAACGGCGGGGTGCACACGCTGCCGCTGGTGCCCGAGCGCCGGCCCGGCGGCCAGTGCCCGCGCGACCACACGCCCCTGGTCCACGGCGCGGTCGGCGGCCGCACGACGTACTGGTGCCCGAAGCACCAGCTCTGATCACCCCGTCAGCATGTCCAAGGCCAGTTCGAAACGGGCCTGCACCTGGCCGGGGGCCAGGCGACCGCCGGCCTCGAGCGTCGCCAGACCGTGCAGGAGTGACCAGGCGACCTCGGCCCGGGTGTCGTCCGGGAGCACCGCGCGCATCCCGGCGAACGCCCGCCGGAGCGGCGCGGGGGTGTCGTCGACCGCGAACGGCAGCCCGGTCGGCATCGAGAACATCGCGTCGTAGACGCGCGGGTGCGCGGCCGCGAAGTCGAGGTAGGCGCGCATCCGCGCCCGGAGCGACGCATCCGCCGCGGCCAGCGCGTCCGCGAGATCACCGAAACCCTGCTGCGCCACCGCGTCGATGAGCGCCTGCCGGCTCGCGAAGGCCGAGTAGAGCACCGGCTGGGTGACGCCGAGGTCGCCGGCGAGGCGACGCATCGTGACGGCCGCCCAGCCGGCCGACTCGGCGACTTCGCGGGCGGCCCGGATGACCTGATCGCGCCGCAGGTTCAGGTCTGGAGCTGGTCGCGGAGACATAGGTGTAGCCTAGCACCGTTAAATAACACTGTTAGACAACGGAGCACCGTCATGACCATCGCTGCCTTAGTGATCGGCATCACCGCCTGCGTCGCCATCGTCGTCATCGGACTGCGGTTCCTGCTGACGCCCGCGCGGGCGATGACGGACTTCGGCGTCGCCGCGGACAGCCTTCGCGCGATGAGCGCGGCCAAGGGCGTCCGCGACATCACGTCGGGCGTGGTGCCGCTCGTGGTCTGGGCCGCCGCCGGGCGCAACGCGCTCGGCTGGACGCTGGTGGCCGCGGCTCTCACGCCGATCGGCGACGCCGTCATCGTGGTCCGGAACGGCGGGAAGCTCTCGACGGCGCTGACCATCCACGGCCTCACGGCCGCCGTGCTCGTCGTCGTCGGCCTGGTCCTGGCGCTGGCCTGATCAGGAGGCCGCCGTCGCGACGAGAAGGGCGGTCGTCCGGATCGAGGAGGCGGAGGCCGATCTCGTCGGTCAGCACGTGCGGCGCGCCGTCGAGCCGGACGTGCAGCGCGCCAGTTGTGGGTTTCCGGGGATGACGCGGTCGACTTTGGTCGATGGGGCACGGTCTCTCGGCCGCTGCCCCGGCGCCGCGCGCTCGCTGTGCTGGACCCATGGTCTTCCGGCCGAGTCTGACGATCCTGGTCCTCGCGCCCCTGCTGGGCGAATCGCTCTCCACCGCGACGCCGCCGCTCGACGTGCTGCTGTGGGGACCGGTCGTGCTGGTGCCGCTCTACGGGTGCGGTGCGTTGCTCGTCCGCGAGCTGTCCCGCCGCTACGGCCGGGGGCTGATCCTGCTGGCGGCGGCCTACGCGGTGTACGAGGAGGCCCTGGTCGACGGGTACTGGTTCGACCCCGGGTACGCCGAGAAGGTCGGCATCGGCGGGTACTCACGGGTCGGCGGCACGAACCTGCTGATCGCCGCGCATTTGACGGTGTTCCACGTGGTCGTGAGCATCGGCGCGTCGATCGTGATCGTCGAGCGGCTGTTCCCGGCGCACCGGAAAGAACCGTGGGTGCCCGGGAAGTGGCTGGTGGTTCCGCTGCTCGCCTTCGCGTCGGTGCCGGTGGTCACCGCGGAGGACTACGTGCGCGGCCCGGTCATCGCGCCCGCCCTGCTGTTCGGGCTGCTGGTCGTCGCCGCGTTCGTCCTACCCCGGCGCGGCCCCCGGCCGCGGCCGAGGGCCGAACCGGGGCCGCGCCTCGCGGGTCTGCTGGCCTTCGCCTGCTCTGGCGCCCACTTCGTCCTGGTGTACACGGTGCCGCACCTGCCCGCGCCCTGGCCGGCGGGGCTGGTGGCGGCGTTGTTCCCCGTAGCCCTGGGCGCCTGGCTGGTGCCGCGCCTCTCCCCCGGTTCCGCCCTGCCCGGCGTCACCGGCGTGCTCGTGCAGACCGCGCTCGTCGCGGCCGCCGTCGGGCTCGGCGGCCGCTACGACCTGACGGTCTGGGCCCTCGTCGTCGTGGTCCTGCTGTGGTGGCTGAACCGAGGCGAGCGGCAGGCGCGGCTCAGCGCGGCGGCCCCACGATGACGCTGCCGTACCGCTCCGCGGCCGCCGGGTCCGGCGTGATCGTGAACCCCTCCGGACGCGGTGTCGCCTTGTCGCGCCCGGCCTCCCGGAACATCCCTTCGATGCCGGCCGGCGTGTTGATCATCAACAGGTCGGCCTTCTTCGACGTGATGCGGTACGCGTGCGGCACGTTCCTGGGCAGGAAGACGATCCCGCCCTCGGCGAGCTCGTACTCCTGGTCGTCGTACCAGACCAGCGCCGTGCCCTTGATCAGCAGGAAGACCTCGTCCTCCCGGGTGTGCTTGTGATACGGGGGCGCCTCCCCTTCGGCGACGTCGAAGCGGCCGACCATCAGCTGGCCGTCGGTCGCCCGGCCGTCGAGCAAAATGCCGAGCGTGCCGCCGTCGAGCCATTCGAGCTGCTGCTGTTGTTCGGGTTGCGCGAGGTAGAGCTGACTCATGGCGCGATCATCCGCCCGCCGTCCACCCCGATCCAGGGCCGATCCGGCCCAGGCACGCCGATCGACCCGCGGATCGGTACCGTGTGAGCGTGGGTCGCCAGCAGCCCGGTAAGCGTGCCGCCACCCAGGCGGACGTCGCTCGCTACGCGGGCGTGAGCGGCGCCGTCGTCAGCTACGTCGTCCACAATGGGCCCCGTCCGGTCTCGCCCGAGACCGCCGCGCGGGTGCGCGAAGCGATCCGCGTCCTCGGTTACCGGCCGAACGCCAGCGCGGCCGCGCTGCGCACCGGGTCGTCGAAGCTCCTCGGGCTCGTGCTGCCGGAGTTCGACAACTCGATCTGGGCCGACCTGGCCGTCGCGGTCAGTGACTGCGCCAACGCGCGGGGCTACGACCTGATCACGGCCAGCAGCGGGGGCGACGTCACGCTCGAGCAGCAGCACATCCAGAGCCTGTCCGGACGTCAGGTCGAGGGTCTGCTGGTCACCTGCGTCGAGATGATCGACCCGGCGATCGACGGCGTCGCCGACATCCCGACCGTGCTCCTCAACGTGTTCTCCGATGCCCCGGGCGTGACGAGCATCGGCGTCGACGCCCGCCAGGGCGCGATCGACGGCGTCGAGCACCTGCTCTCCCACGGCTACGACACCGTGGGGCTGATCGCGCATCGGGGCATCGACCTACGGGAAGAGGGTTGGCGTCAGGTGCGCGAGGCGCCGCTCGGGCCGATCGAGCGCGACGCCTCCACCCGGCAGGGCGGCTACGACGCCGCCCGGCGGATGTTCGGCTCGCCCGACCGGCCGCGGTCGGTGTTCGTGTGCAGCGACATGCAGGCGGTCGGCTGTCTCCGGGCGCTCTGGGAGCTCGGGCTGCGCGTGCCCGACGACGTCGCGATCGTGTCGTTCGACGGAACCGTCGACTCCCGGTTCACCGCTCCGCCGCTGACCGCCGTTCAGCAACCGATCGCGACGATGGCCCGGATCGCCGTCGACCTCGTCCTGGACGGGCCGGTCAACGGCGTCCACCACCGGGTCGTCGAGCCCACCCACCTGGTGATCCGGGAGTCCTGCGGCTGTTGAGCGTCGGCCGATCTATACGTATAGTCCGACGAGCGATGACAGCACTCACCGACGCGCCGCCCGCGTTCCACCTCGTCCTGCGGAATCCGCTCTATCGGGGCGCGACGATCGCCCTGTTCCTGGCCGGCATCGGTTACTCGGCGGCGGCTCCCCAGATGTCGCTGTTTCTGGTCGACGACCTGCACGCCTCGCTCTCGACGGCCGGCCTGTTCGCGCTGACCAACCTCACCGCGCCGCTGGCCGGCTACCTCATCGGTGCCCGCTCCGACCGGATCGGCGACCGGCTCGGACTGTTCCGGCTGTGCTCGGTGCTGGGGTTCGTCGGCTGGGCCGTCATCGCGGTCTCGACCCAGCTGTGGGTGCCGATCGTCGTCAACACGCTGGTGCTGGGCTTCGCCGGGGCGGCCACGTCGCAGCTTTTCGCGGCGGTGCAGGACAAGCCGGTGCCGGGGCTCGACGGCGTGATCGGGATCGTCCGGATCGCGCTGGTCGCGGGCTGGGTGGTGGGGCCGGTGCTCGGTTCGCTGCTCGCGGCCTGGACCGGCGTCCGGGTCATGCTCTTCGCGACCGCGCTGTGCCTGCTCGCCCAGATGCTGCCGCTGGGCAGGCAGCGGGCGCGCGTCGCCCCGCACCACGAGACGCACCGGTTGGCCGCGCGAGGCCCGATGCTCCCGCTGATCCTGTTCACCGCGCTGACCGTCGTCGTGTACGCCGGCGACACGATCAAATTCGCCTACCTGCCCCTGCACATGAGCCGCGACCTGCACTTCTCGTCGGGCCTGTCGGGGGCGATCATGGGCACCCAGCCGATGGTCGAGGTGCTCGTCATCCCCCCGGCGATGGCGCTGGCCCGCCGGTTCGGTGCGCTCCGGTTACTCACGCTCACGTCCGCGCTCGCCGTCGCCGGAGCGCTCTGCTTCGCGCTCAGCCACAACGCCGTCGGGCTGTTCGTCGGACAGGCCCTCATGGGGTGCCTGTGGGGCAGCTTCGGCGGCCTCGGCATCCTCGTCGCCCAGCGTCTGCTGCCCGCCGCCGTCGCGACGGCCTCGGCCATCTTCATCAGCGCCGAGCCGGTCAGCACCGCGCTCGGCGGGCTCGCCGGAGGCCTGGGGGTCGACCCGCTGGGGCTCGACCACGTCTTCCTCGTTCCCGCCGTGCTCGCCGCCGTTGCCGCGGTCGGCTTGGGCGTGATGAGCGCAGTCCCGTCCTTGAAGGCGACGACTCAGGACGACGTATTGCCCGCCGGCGCCAACGACCTCCAGCCGGGCGACGTCGAGATGGTGGCCGTCCCGGGCGTTCTCCGGGTCGAAGCCGACGATGACCGGAAACCCGACCCGGAACAGTAACCAGGGCCAGGGACGGCCGCCGGACCGGCGCGGTCAGCCGGGCAGGAGGCTGCGTTCTCCGCCGTGGACGGCCATGACCGTGCCGTTCACGTAGCTGCTCCGGTCCCCCACCAGGAACAGGACGACGTCCGCGATCTCCTCCGGGTCGCCGATCCGGCCGCGTGCGTTCGTCTGGTCCAGCGCGTCGGGGAAGGCGGCGAGCAGCGGCTCGGTGCCCGACGTGCGGACCGGCCCCGAGGAGACACCGTTGACCCGGACGCCGGCCCCGCCGAACTCGGTGGCCCAGTAGCGGGTCAGCGTCTCCAGCGCGGCCTTCGACGCGCCGTACGCGGCCCCGATCGGCGCCACCGCGGTCGCCGCGGTCGAGCTGACGTTCACGATCACGCCGGACCCGCGCTTGACCATGCCCGGCGCCAGCGCCGCGACCAGCATGAACGGCGCCCGGGTGTTGATCGCCAGGTGCCGGTCGACGCTCTCCACACTCGTGTCGGCGGTCGGGGCGAACTCGTAGATCCCGGCATTGTTCACCAGGATGTCCACCTCCCCGGCCTCGACCGCCAGCCGCGCGGTGTCGGCCGCGTCGGCCAGGTCGGCGGCCACGAACCGGGCCCGGCCGCCCCGCCGCGCGATGCCGGCGACGACCTCGGCCCCCCGCTCCGGGTCCCGGCCGTGCACCACGACCTCTGCTCCGTTCTCCGCGAGCCGTACGGCGACGGCGCGGCCGATGCCTGCGGTCGCTCCGGTCACCAGCGCCAGTTTTCCTGCCAGGTCCGACATCTCGACTCCATTCTGGGTTGATGAACCCACTTTCTAGTCCGAGATTTTGGGTTGCGCAACCCAGTCGAGCTACGCTGGGGGCGTGGCACTGACGCGCAAAGGGCAGGCGACCAGGGAACGCATCCTCGACGCGGCCACCGAACTCATCGCCCAGCACGGCGTGGCCGGCACCAGCACCGAGGACGTGCGCAAGGCGGCGGGCGTCGGCGGCTCGCAGCTGTACCACTACTTCGACAGCAAACAGGCGCTGATCAGGGCGGTCATCACCCGCCAGGCCGAGGCGCCGCTCGTCCCCGGGCAGCCGGTGATGGGCGCCCTCGACAGCTTCGACGCCCTCCAGGCCTGGGCCGACGCCGCGATCGAGAACCAGGAACACCACGGCGGCCGCGGCGAGTGCTCGCTGACGACACTGGCCGGCGAACTGGGCCCCACCGACGAGCAGACCCGCGAGGACCTCTGCAACGCGTTCGGGCGCTGGCAGTCCCTGCTGCACGACGGCCTGGGAGCGATGCGCGAGCGCGGCGATCTGCGTCCGGAAGCCGACCTCGACGAGCTCTCGCTCGCCCTGCTCACCGCACTGCAGGGTGGCAGCCTGCTGAGCCAGACGCTGCGCACCGCCGACCCGATGCGCGCCTCGCTGACCGCCGCCCTGGCCTACGTCCGGTCGTTCGGCGCCTGACCGGTGATCCGGCGGAGCACGCTGGTCAGCGTGGCCGGGCACAGCCCCTGGTCGGAGCGCGCGGCGGCCGCGGCCGCCCGCCACGCCGACCCGTCCGCGTGGGCCAGGACCGTGAAGCCCGGCCCGCAGAGGTCGAGGGTGGAGACCTGACGTCCGTCGTGGTCCAGCCAGTCGTGCGGAACGCGCGTGATCGCACCGGCGTCGAGCTGACGGGCCCGGTCGGCCGCGTTGTCCGGGGTCGGCACCCTCCCCCACCGGGCTTCCGGCGCCGTCGGCGGCCAGCAGGTAGTGCTGTCGTCCCCACCGAGGCAGCCGGCGAGGCCGCGGAGGTCCGACGCTTCGGAGTCGAGCACGGTCGTGCCGTGCTGGGCGCCGCCGAAGGCGCCGCGCGCGAGCGCGGAGGCCGCGGCCCGCTGCACCTGCTCCTCGACCCCCACCTGCCGGAACATCTCGACGGTGCGGGAGTGGACCCCGCGCGAGCGGGGCAGCACCGAGGCGCCGTCCCGCCGCTCGACCAGCACGAAGTCGACGCCGTGGTACTGCAGGAACAATCGCTCAGCGAGACGGTGCCACGATTGGATCGGCTCATGTTTTCGTTGCCCGGGGCGATCGATCGAGTCTATTGACGGCACCCATTTCGACCGGGGCCAGGTCGGGTCAGAACGGCAGGTGAGTGCATCATCTCGGAGGAGTTGTCAGGCGGGCCGCCGACACCCCTGCTCGCCCGACGACCTCGAACGCGAGCCATGGTGACCCGACAACCCCGCTGATCGTCGACGACATCGTCGGCGGCGACCTCGTCTTCGGCGAAGTCCACCTCCGCGGAGAACCGGCTACCCAGCGGCGTCGACATCGCTTGGACCGCTGCGCCGCCGGCCGTCATCGCCGCCCAGGGACGGACCGCCGCTTCCGTCAGACGCGCCGAAGGTGATGACGGCTTGCCATACGCGCCCATTCCGTGGCCAGCTTCCGGTGAGCGGTGTCGTCGGTCCTCGCCGCCAGCGCCCGGAGATCGCCAGCTGCCCCTGGCCGGCCTTCCAGCCAGACAGCAGCCAGGGCATCCCGGACCGGCGGCGAGCCATCGGCCGCGGCGGCGATCACCACCTCGGCGGTTTCGTCCCGGAGACTCTCCACGGTCGGCACTTCGACGCCCTCGCCCCGGAGGTGTGCCGCCATGAGCGCTGTGCCCAACGGCGTCAACACCGCCTGGTCCGTGTCGAGCTCGACCACACCGAACATTGCCAGCGCCTCCAGCGCGCGCCGGACGTCGTGATCGGACGCCTGCCGCCACGGGGTGTCCCGCTCTGCGACGTCGATCAGCTCTGCGGCAGCAACGATTCCAGCAGCGATCTCCTGCAAATCGGCCACCGGTACCGATTCCTGCGCCAGGTACAGACCCATCACTAGGCCGAAGGTCACCTCGTCGAAATGCCAGCGCACCGTCGATCCGGTCCAGTCTGCACCGCAAACCACCTCGCCCATGCCGAAGAACGCGTCGAACGCGCGAGAGCTCAGCGCCACTGGATCCTGGAGCACCTTGCGCGTGCTCTTCACCGGCAACAAACGCCCTTTGGCGATCCGCACGATTCGCGCGGCTCGGGCCCAAGCCAGCACGAGTGATGTTTCGTACAGTTCTTCGCTGCTCGTCGTCTTGAACCTTCGGTGCCCGATCTGCGGGTCGACCACGTCAGCCAGGTCAAGTATGCCGATCACCTCGCGGGCATCGGCCAGGCGGAGGCGACCGGTAGCCGTCAAGGTACGCCCGTCGCCGACCCACTCGACGAAGTCGACGAGACGGTTCAGCATCCGTGACTTCGTAGCTGCGGCACGCAGTTCGTCGTCCGGCAGGAGTGCCACCACCGGCAGCGGCGGGGGCGGCTCGGCGTCCAACCGCTCGAGATGACCGGCCATGACCTGCGCGAGCGTTGCCTCGTCCACCTCGACACGGCCCGCGCGTACGTCGTCGATGAAACGCTGAGCGGCTGTCGGGTCACCCGGGTCGACGCCGGTGTCGAGCATTCGCAGCGACCAGAATTTCGCCGGTCCGTACCGAGCCGGATCAGCCATCGCCCGGTCGAACTCGTCCACCAGCGCATCGAGCGCGGCATGCAGAACTTCCGGGTCCGCACCACGGGCATCCGCGAGGCCGCGCTCGTACAAGAAATCGATGAATCCCCGCACCGTCGGTAGGACCGTCGCCCACTCGTCAGCGCGCATCGTGACCGCACGCGGGAACCATTCGCACAGCAGCAGGCGGAGATCTTCCGGCTGCCAGCGGCCGAGCAGCCCGTCGCCCTCTGACCACCGGTACTCGACCATCACCTCGACCACGAACGGATCAGCCGACGCTCGGCGCCGGCCGGCCCAACGCCCGAACTCCGCGACCAATCGATCCCGGGCTGGATAGAAGACGTCCTCCGGCGCACGCGTGAAGACCATCCGCATGCCGCCGCACTCTACGGTCAGCCCACGCGGCAAGGAGACCCGCGTACGCACCGGGCACTGCGGCCTGGCCCGCATACCGTTCCCGGTGCGTCAAGCAGAACGGCGACGGGGACGGGGACGGGGACGGGGACGGGGACCAATTACCAGAGAACGGGCGAATGACAACCGAGGACTGACCAGGGTCGGCTCACCGGTTTCGCACACAGTTGAATAGTGGGCCGGTGGGGGCAATGTGCAAACCGGCCCGTCCTACTACCAGGCACCCCGCTGCCGGTGCGTTTGCGCAGTTCACGGGAGCTCTGAACCCCGATCCAAGCATGCTACAGCGCGTCGTACGGTTCATTCGGACCGAAACGCGCCCTGGCTCCCTGCCATCTGAGAATCGTCCGCCGGATGCGCGGCGAGGTACTGCCGGATCAACACCGCCAGCACATCCACCGCCCTCTGGTACTGCTCCTGCGTCATCGGAACGAACTGCGGAGCGCACAACCGCACCTCCGGCAGCCGCCCGCCACGACGATGAACCACAACCACCACTCCCCAGCCGGCCGGCCCGGTCGAGCACACCGACCGTAGCCGCCAGCAGCAGTCAGACGCTGCCCTAGGGCTCCCAGGCGGGAGCTGCAAGGACATGGACGTCATGAGCAGGTAGAGACATGCCGCATCAGATGTGCCCCACTCTCCCACTTTGCCGATAGATTCACCAATTGACGGACGGTTCTTCCTCATACATGGTCAGGGAAGTCAGAGACCCATCATGGTGCACCAAATTGACAATCCCTCCATAGCACCCGAAAGAACCTCTGAAATGCATATTTACATTAGACCTGGAACGGCACCTTTATCCGCGCTGGCATAAATTGAAATTCGACATGACGGACCTTTATGAAATGGCCCGTCTCGGCTAGTACGCTAGGGATCCCACCAGTGTTAGGAGCACTGCATGGAGGTCAGCGAGACGCTGAAGAAGGCGTGGAGTGCTGTCGAGAACGCCGGTCTGCCCGACAAGATTCACGAGATTGCTTTCCGCGAAGCGGTGCGACTGCTCGCCCCTGCCCCGATTGGGGCTGCTGCCCCTGCCACCGCAGCTTCGCAGGTGTCTGGCCAGACGGAGAAGTCTGGTTCGCCCGGCGGTGGTATGGCGGGCAGCGGGGGTTCTATCGGCGATACATCGAAGATAGTTGAGGACGAGAGCATCCTGCTCGACAAGGTCGCACAGCACACTAACGTGCCGCGCGGGAGGGTGGATGAACTCGTGCACCTGGACGGCGGAGTCCTGAAGGTGAGCATCCCCGGCATAAGGTTGGGTAAGAGCAACGCGGACAAGACTCGGGCGATTGCACAGATCCTCACCATCGTCCGCGGCTTTGGGTTGGACGAGGACGAGACCTCGCTGGAACTCGTGCGGGCAGAGGCTCAACGGCTCAAATGCTACGACTCGGCGAACTTCTCGTCGCAGGTCAAGGCGCTAAACGGCTATCTGATCACCGGCAACGGCGCCAACCGCCGCATCCGGGCGAAGGCCGCTGGCATCGCTGCGTTCCCTGCGCTAGTAGACAGCCTGCTAGGCGAGTCGTGACCTCGCTCGACGTTCGCACCCGGCAGGGCTTCGTCGCGGCGGGCATCCCTGCCGAATTGGTGAAGGAACTGCTGGAGGCGTTCGCCGAAGCCAAGCGGCGGTTCTACCGCGATGACCTGCGACCCTCCGAGATCGAGGGTGCTCGATTCTCGGAGGCCGTGTTCCGCATCCTCGAATGGTCGACGACTCAGCAGTACACGCCGCTCGGGCGCGACCTGCCTAAGGTTCCGACCCTGATGGGCAAGTTGGAACAGGCCACGGCAGCGCCAGAAAGCGTGCGCTTCCACATTCCGCGCACATTGCGCCTCATCTACGACGTCCGGAATAAGCGGGACGTGGCGCACCTCGGTGACGGCATTGACCCGAACCAGCAGGACGCAACGATGGTCGTCCGGAATATGGAGTGGGTGCTCGCTGAACTGGTGAGGCTCTATCACAACGTGTCGGCCACCGAAGCGCACGGAATAATCGTGGACTTGGTGTCGAAGGACGTGCCGCTGATACAAGTCTTCGACGGCTTCCCCCGAGTGCTCAAGCAGTTGAAGGCCTCCGACCACCTGCTTGTCCTGCTCTACTGGCGCGGTACAGATGGTGCTACCTTCGCCGAACTTCACTCTTGGGCGCGTGCCGAAATGCGCGCAAACCTCAAGCGCACGCTCAGCACGCTCGACGGTAAGGACCTCATCCACCTTAACGGCGACCGGTACGTGCTCACGCACCTCGGCGAGCAGAACGTCGAGGAGCGCAAGTTGCTCGAACCGCAGTAGGTCGCTCCGAGAGAGCCCGCGAGACGGGTCAGACCGGCCCTCTCGCGGGGCAGGTTCACCGCTTCGTTGGGTTGTCCCGGCTACGTTCCACTCGGCGTGCATGTCGTTGAGGCGGCCAGGTCGAGAGTTCGGGCGTCCCAAACTCGGACGGGGTCGGCCAGCAATCCGGCGGCTTCGTCGCCAGTCGGTCGAGGCAGTGCGTCCAGGGCTGGAGTTACATGCCGCCCTTGAGATAGATGCCCCAGAGCACGACGTCTCGGCACCTGGTGAGCGCGGCTAAGACGACGTTCAGAACTCCACTCCTGCCGGAACCGACCACGCCACCGATTAGGCCGTGCTTCCGGAGCAAGGTGACGCGGACGGGGCCGGCGTCTTCGTAAATTCCGAGTCCGATCGGTTCGGCGATGCTGCGGGCGGGCGACCCGCGCCAGGGGATGGATTCGGCGTGGGGGCCGCGGATCAGGATGTGATCGGCGCGCACCGGGTCGGCTTCGACACCTAGCACCACGGGGCGCAGGCCGAGGCCGGATTCCAGCGCCGGGAGCCGGTTGAGCGTGTCGGTGACGGTCTGACCCCTCGCGAGGGCGATGCGGGGCGCGCCAGCCCCCACGCGTCGACCAGGGCGGGCACGACGCGGGAGTCGGCCAATTGGATAGACTTCGTCATCCGCCGACGGCGTGGCCGGACTGGAGAGCAAGACCCGCCTGCGCGCCAGCCGCCGTCAATTACGGATCAGATGGGGCTGGTCTTTGCACAGCTCATAAGCACGCGCAGGGGTTCGATCCCCAAGCGGTCGTCCACGGATCGGGGTGACCCGTTGTGACGATCTGGCGATGGGCGGAACTGCGGCGTTTGAGCACGTCAGACGGCTCGTCGCTCTGCGGGGTGGGCCGGTGGTGGCAATGTGCAAACGGCCCGTGCTACTACCCGGCACCCCGCTGCCGGTGCGTTTGCTCAGCTCACGACTACCGTGAGCAGAATCCAGACGGGCGCCGCCGCGCGCCGCGCGGATCATTTAGACCGGAACTCGCCGTGGATCCCGGCGACCCTCGAATCGGCCGCCGGACGCGCGGCGAAGTACTGCCGGATCAACACCGCCAGCACATCCACCGCCCTCGCGTACTGGTCCTGCGTCATCGGAACGAACTGCGGAGCGCACAGCCGTACCTCCGGCAACCGCCCGCCCCGACGATGGGCCACAATCCACCACTCCTCAGCCGATCGGCGCAGACGAGCACCGACCATAGCTGCCAGCAGTAGCCGCACGCTGCCCCGTCAACACCAGCCGACGGACAGACCAGAGCGGTAGCAGCGGCACGAGAGCGCGGCGGTGCGTCGCACGGCCGCTCGAGACCACGCAGGTCGACTGTTGTGAGGCGAACATTCCCGGCGTCACGCCGCCGATCGAACGGTGCGCCGTTCCGCGCGAATCTGGTTCCAGGACGGGGAAACACCTTCCCCGCGAAACTCTCCGGAGGCTGGACGACATGAGCGGCTGCTACGACAACTCGTACGACTACTGCAACGACAACTACTCGTACGACTACGACTGCCGCCCGCGCCGTCGCCACCACAAGCGCCGTCACCACAACGACTGCTGGGACTACAGCTACTGCAACTGACCCCACCAGCCCGCCAAAAGGCCCGGAGCAAATTCGCTCCGGGCCGTTCCACGTCGACACACGGCCGGCCGGCACGATGATGAGCGTACGGCCGCTATGCGGCTACGAGAGTGCACGCCCGACCGAGACAGCGACTCGTCGAAAACATGACACCGCTAACCGGCTTCGGGCTACGGTCGCCGCCATGACCGACCCCGACGCGGTGCGCCTTCGACAGATCGCCGATGAGCTACGGGAGATCCGGAACCGCACATGCGAACCGAAGAGTAACCAGAATCCTCGATATCACCGGCTATCGATGGCGGTGTCGTCGGTCGAGTTCGCGGCCGACGACATCGACGACGAGGCTGCGCTGGACTGACCGTTCACGACGCTCGCTGCGCTGATGAGAGTTAGTCGAGACGAAACGGCCGGCACGCCACCGGCCGACCGCGTGCCACGCTCGCGACGGCCACGCCGCCCGCGGCCTTGAGTCCGAGCGCGGTGGCACGATGGCGGCGTGAGTGACCAGATCGACGACCACTCGTGCCCGATGCTGGCCCGGCAACTCGCCCAGACCTGCGACCAACACCCGTCTCCATGGGACTGCGCCCACCACGTCGTCGTGCGGCTGGACGACGGGCGCTACGGGCTGCCGGTGCGTACGGGCCCGGACGGCTCAGCGTCTAGTTGGATTGAGATCTGGCACTGCCCGTGGTGCGGCGCCGCGCTACCCGGTCACCGCACCCACCCGGCCCCGGACGACGGCGCCGACCGAGGTAAAGCCCTGACCAACGAGGAGATCGACGCCCGCATAGACGCCTGGCACCACGGCGCCGGGGGCGCGATGGCGATGCATGAGTACCTGGGGTGGACGTGGGAGGAGTACCGGGCCTGGGCCGAACGATCCGAGTTGCCCCGAGACTGACACCCCCGAATACCCACGACGGTGGCCAGACGGCATCGTCCAAGTTCTCACCGCACTGAACGCGGCATGTGCGGATGTAGCGAGTCGAACGTAGGCGTCATCGGCATGATCGCGGGTGCGGTGGTTCGGGCGAATTGGATATCCAGTCGCAACCCCGCCTAACGTGGGTTGACAGACGGCTGACCGCCGATGAGCTGAATGGGCACCGGAAGCCGCACGACCGGACATTCGAACCTGAAAGATGGCGTACCCGTTCGGACTCGATGACGATGATCGACTCCCTCCACATTTTCCAATACACTTACGCCCTGGGGCGGATGCAAGAGTTGGCAGAGCACGCTGCGGTGGGGGATGCGATGCCCAAGGCGACGGCAGAAGTTGTCGAAGACTGGAAGAATGTAGTTGTTCACGGTCCTGGACTGTCTTGCCAACCGTATCTTTTTGATATCTTGTGCGAATCTCATACGTTGTTTCTGCCCGGCAATGAACCCGGACCCCGTCTTTCCCCGAGAGCAAGAACGATCCTTGGGTTCGGTGCGGCATCGCTTCCCCCGCTAGCGCTTCTCGCGACAGCGCTCAAATTCGGACCATTGCCACTAATTGTTTTAGCCAACGCAGTACTAAGCTGCCTCCTACTTCTACCCCTTCGCAATATTCCCGGCCTGCTTCCGACTGCAACGACGACCTGGTTTCTTGCTGGATTAGCAGCCGACCTTGATCACTTTGCCCTAGCAAATCGACGCCTTATCCTCAGTGGGCTATTGCTTGCATTCTCGGCGTTCTGGTCACTCGGCTGCTGGATCGAGTCCCGCTTAGCCTTTCCAAGTTTACGGAGCTCCCACTCGAATACTATCGGACCGTCGCCAGTAGCCGCCCCCGCGGTTGCGACAGCACTCTTGATTGCACCAGTTACGGGCACTTTAGCTCTTCTAGGTCACCTAGGCCTGCTATATGAATTTCCGTCCTGGTTCCGCGCGCTTGTCGACCTCAAATTGACGGTTACCGCTGGCGGGCTATTGGTAGTTCTATTTATCACCGGCATCTCTCGCGGTGCACTGGGAACTGTGAGGTACGGTTCTCCAGGTATCGTGGCATCAAGGCCGCGTCGAGATTTCGCGATGGGCCCGCTAGGACTAACAGCAAAATTCGTGGAAGCGTTATGGCGCTCCGTTGCGCGGACAGCACTCACAATCGCGGATTCAATCCATTCCGGTTTCAGGCTAGCATGGACCGTGCTACGAGAAGGACGCCCATGGCTTCCCTTCGTCGGCGCGCTTAGCGCCCTGTCGTCAGCCTACCTGGTAATACCGTGGGCGTACGCAACTCAAGGATATCTTGTCAATGGGACACTTCGTTCGCTCACAATTTCTGTCACCACTGCGGTGGTGGCTGTATTGGCCGTGTCAAGCGCCTGCGTCATCGTTCTCGCCATGAGGGAAGCTCCGGCGGCCGCAGTGCTTCAATCTAATGTGCACACCTTGAGCAACTTCGCTGCGGCTACAATAATTCTCACTGCACTGTTTGGTTTGGTTGAAGGTACGTTCGGCATGTACGGGATCGGGCCACTCCGAGTGGGGTGGTTAACCCTTAGCTCCGTTGCGTTCTTTTTCGTGGCGTCCTTGATAGCAAGTTTCTGGCAGAGAAGTGACTTTCGTGGGGACGTGGCGCGGCGAGAAAGATGGGGCGCATTCCTGCTCGTGCTATTCCTTCTACTATGGGGACTCTTCGTGAGGTTTGCAGGCGAGGTATCGGCCTTCGGCATTCCGATTCATCCTTAGTCGAAGGCCTCTAAACGGGCTATTACGTCCCACCGCTATCGCGCTCTCGTCGGCAAAGTAGTGCGCTCACGCACCGCGGACGACGGCCACCCGCGTAGCCCTAGTCAATCGAGACCGGACGGAAGCCGGATCTTGAACGCGAAGGCCGCCACCACCGACCTGTCCGCGACGCAGTTCTACGCCAGAGCGATGGTGAACGCCGCCCCCGCCGGCCGACTATCTCCTACACTTCCAACGCGAACCGCCAACGGCCGACGACGGGGCCTATCCCGGAGCAACGCTGCCTGCCACCCGGCCGCCAAAATTGTTACTGCGGGTCACCCAGAACTCGGTCGACCGCTTGGGGATCGAACCAGCGCGCGCCCATTGACCTGCACAAAGACCGGCTCCACTCAATCCATGATCGACGTCGACCACGTGGGCTATCGCCGAAGCGCAGCATCAGAGCACGTCACGCGGTTCGTCACTCTGCGGGGTGGGGCGGGTGGGGCTCGAACCCACGACCAAGGGATTATGAGGACTTGAGGGTGTAGCGCTGCGCAGGCAAGCGAAGGCGCAGGTCGGCCCATACCGTAGAGCTTCGAATACTTTGCTGAACGCCAGGCTGTAATCCACATCGACTGGAACGGCGGCGAGTCGATTCGCCTACTCGTCGCCGAAGACGTCCTCAAGAATTCGGTGAGCCCTCGGCGGAACTTCCTCGTCGGGGAACACCTCGGTGCACACTGCCAGCACCTGCTCGATGTCAGTCAGGTCGAGGTGCTTGACGAGGAAGCGGATGTCATCAATATCCCGGCGCCTGGCCGCGAGCACCTTCATTGCCAGAAGGTGCTCCGGCGACGCGGCAGCCACTCTCAACCCGGGGTGGTCAAAGACCCTCGCCGCGTCAGGGTCTCCGCCCGGTGCGACGTAGCTGCTCGCTTGCTCGTTCAGCCACCATTGAGCAAGCCGAGCTCGTCCGCCACTGCCCGTGCCTCATCCAGAACCACGCCGTGCGGTTGGAACACAGCACCGATGTCGCGGGTCGATCGGCGCGCGTCGTAGGCCAGCGCCATCGCTGCTCCGCCGAAGATGTACAGATCCGCGATCACCCCGCGGCGCGCAAGCCGATCTCCTGGGCGCCGGAATGCATCCTCGATCGACGCCCTATCGAGAAACGAATCGCCGCTGCTCACGCGACTTCAAGCTCTTGAGCAGCGACGAAGACTCCTCGGCGTCGGAACGCCGCCGGCGCATGCACCACAGCGTCCACCCTGGCGGCGCGGGTGTTGAACGGAAACCAGAACGTCCGCAGCGACCGCCCTTCCGCCCAGGCTGGCGCTCTACGCCCATCCTTCGCGGCCAGATGCTCGGCCAGGGCAGCTAGGAACACGTCCCAGTGCGCATCGCCGGTTGCAGTGGGCTCTTCTCCCAGCAGGCGAGGACGGACCTCAGCCGGCTCCCACCGGTGCTCCTCCAGGAACTCCGCGACCCAACGCCACCGCTCCGAGTCATCAGCGGCCGACAGCCCTTGACCGAGCCGGACAAGAGTCATCGGTTCATAGGGCCGGATCGGCGTATCTCGCTGCACGGTGACGAGGATAGCGCAGACACCCAGCTCTATCGCCTGTCGCGGCAGTGGGAACACTCGGTGCTAACTAAAGTGCGATCTGTTTGAGCTCATTTATCAACGACTCGAACGGCAGGTCGACGTCTCCTTCAATTGGCAGCATCCTTGCCATCTTGCGGGCCGTCTCGCGACCTTCCCACGTGGTGAACACCAACTGCTCGCCAACCGTCTTTCTCCCGAAAGCCCGAATACTTCCTCCTCCCCTCTCAATATAGTCAATAGCTTGGACGATCAACGGATGTGCACAATTGAGCCCTTGTTGACGTTCAGGCTCTCGAATTATGAGAGTTGCAGCCCCAAGGTCGTTCACAATTCGCTTCACTTCTGGACCCGCGACGCCTATATGGGCAGGGCTGAAATTCAAACGCATACCATTCACCGCGTCCAGCCCGCTCACCCATGAATCGAACTCTTCAGCTTCGCTCAACAGCGACACTTCCCAACGTAGCCCACCGACCGATCGCAAGGCATCCGCCAGAACTCCGACGAAGGTCGCCTCGGTGATATCCGAGGCCCGCGCGTGAAAAACCACCAGTAGGCGATCGAGATCAAGCACGAAGTTGCATGATTCGCCAGCAGGACGCTCCGAATCGCGGAACCTGCTGTCACGGTATTGCTTCCAACGGTCTCTGGACTCGTAGCCGAGCTGTCCCTTGATCAGACTCTCTGACTTGTCCACCATCGCCAGTCGCCACCCCTTGTTCCGGTAAACGAACGGCTCGCCTCGGCCGACAACCTCGTCGATCGTAGTTCTCCAAAAGGCGGGTAAATCCTCGATCTCGGCGGTGAACAGGTCTCGCCGCTCGTCCGGAAATATGCGCGCGTATGCGACTCGCGCCTGCCTATGCCCGCCCGATACCATGGATCCACATTAGGCATGAAGTTGAGCCAACGGAGGCGATCGGAACTACATGGCCGAGTATCCGATTCGATAATGCCGATGTGAATTAATACGTCAGTTCCCCCGGTGACCTGATGGCCGTTGCGTGTTCGACGAGTGCAGATGCCCGTCGGGTCGCCAAAGTAGGCGGTGCGCTTGGTGGGGCGGGTGGGGCTCGAACCCACGACCAAGGGATTATGAGTCCCCTGCTCTAACCGACTGAGCTACCGCCCCCGACCACGGCACATTAGCGTCCACTCCCGGGCCGCCGGGGCACACCCCTCCGGACTGTCCGGTGGCCGACACTCAGCGTGGGTCCCCTACTTCGACGAGCGGCCGCGTCTGGTCGGCTTCGCCTCGGGTTCCGGGTCTTCGCCGTCGGACGGTTGCTGCTCCGACGTCGGCTCGATGGTCGTCGGGGTGCCCTCGGCGGGGACCGGCGCGGACGCGGCCGTTGGGCGCGTGACAGCCGCGCGCGGCTCGGTGACGGCCTCGACCGACGCCGACCCTCGCGCGGACGACGCCGACGAGCCGACCGGCGCGGGCGCGTCCGCCACGGAAGACGCAGACGAGGGCGTCGACGCTCGGACGTCGTCCAAGGCCTGGGCCACCCTCGACCTACCGCCCACCACCGTCGTACCCGCGCCGGAGACCGGGACCGGCACCCGTTCCGCGGGGGAGGACGCAGCGCGACGCGCGCGTCCGAAGCGCCTCGGGCGCGGCTCGTCCTCGGACGAGTCCTCCGACCGCGCCGGGGGCGCCGACACCGGCTTGGGCGCCAGCGGCGCCGCGAACGCCGCATCCGTCAGATCGATCGGACGGGTATCGAACGACCGGTATCCCAGCACGTACCGCACCGAGATCGCCACGAAGAACGAGCCCTTGCCGACCTTCCTCAGCACGTCCGGATAGCGCGCGACGAAGTACCCGGCCGCGGCGGTCGCCACCGCGGAGTGGCCCCACACGATGAGCGCTGTCCCGGGCAGCCCGGTGTCCCTGGGCGACAGCCTCGCGATGAACGCGAACGTCTCGTCGTCCGTCCGGTCGAAGGTCCGGCCGCCGCAGCGGTACGACAACCGTCCGGTGTCGGGGTCGGTCAGCACCTCGAAGCCGGGGCAGTACGCCTTGAGGAACGTCGCGCTGACCTGGTTGCCCGACGGGCCACCGATCGCGATCACGTCGAGCGGCGAATTCTCGGTCGACTCGCCACTCCGGGTGATGACCGGGACCGTCCCCAGGCGGTTGCAGGCCTCGAGGACGTGGGCGAGGCCGATCGCGTCGTACGTCGTGAGAAGTCCGGACGGATGGCCTTGACCGGCCCAGGGGTAGACCGGCGTCACCACGGACGCGGTTTCCGTGCCGATGAGCCACCGTAACGCGCGCTTTCGATACCTCCGGCGCACCGCCAGGTAGATCTCCACCAGCAGCACGGCGAGCACGCTGGACACGACCCCCGCGATGAGCTCCTCGGCGATCGCCATGCGCACAGAGTAGCGGCGTACCGCACCCCGAACGGCACAAATGGCCGGCCCCCTCAGTACGGTAAGAGCGGATCAGGAGGTCAGGATGGACTTGGGGCTCGACGGCGCACGCGCGGTCGTCACCGGTGGGAGCCGCGGACTGGGGTTGGCGATCGCCGACTCCCTCGCCGCCGAAGGCGCCTGGGTGGGGCTGATCGCCCGGGGCCCGGACGGTCTGGCCGACGCGGCCGAGAAGGTCGGGCGCCACGGCCGTCCGGTCGTCACGGTGGTCGCCGACGTGAGCGACGCGGGCGCGCTCACGGCCGCTGTCGACGAGGTCGCGGAGGCGCTCGGCGGGCTCGATCGGGTCGTGGCGAATGCCGGCGGTACGGTCGGGCCGGGCAACCTGCGGACGAGCTCCATCGAGGACTTCGTCGACACGTACGCGCTCAACGCCGGCCACGCGGCCGCGGCCACGAAGGCCGCGCTCCCCCATCTCGAGCGGGCCGGTGGGGGGTCGGTGTTGTTCGTGGCCTCGGTGAACGGGACGAAGCCCGCGCCTCGGACGGCGTACTCGGCGGCCAAGGCCGGGGAGATCCATCTCGCGGCGACGCTGGCGCTGGAGTTGGCTCCGTTGAACATCCGGGTGAACGCGATCAGCCCCGGGTCGATCATGTTCGAAGGGGGTACGTGGGAGCGGTTCAAGGCGCGGGATCCCGAGGTGTTCGAGAGCTTCCGGGCCAACGAGTTCCCGTTCGGACGGCTCGGGCGGCCTGAGGAGATCGGTGACGTGGCCGCGTTCCTGCTGTCGGCTCGGGCGTCGTGGATCACGGGTGCCAACGTCGTGGTCGACGGCGCCCAGGGGCGCCCCAGCGCCCGGTCGTTCTAACCCCGCCGCCTCGGCGACGCTCCACAACTCCTCGAACTCGCGACGCGGTGTGTTCGCTGGTCGTCGCGGATGCGTTCGAAGCCTGGGTCGGCATGTGGATGGTCGAGCACGAAGAGGCGGCGGGTGGGGACGCCTCGGTCGGCGGCGGTGTCGAGTTCACGGAGATAGCGCAGTCCGATCGAGGTGTCCCAGAAGCCGCCGCCGAACCCGGCTGGACCGCCGTCGGCGTCCGGCGTGCTCACCGCATCGATGCGCACCGCTGCCGCCGTCACGAGCGTGAGGAGCCAGTCGCTCGCATCGCCGTCGTAGTCGACCGACCCGTTCTCGAGCTGGCTCAGCAGCAACGCGGCGTTGTCGATCTCCGCGCGTACCAGGCGCGCCGCGAGTGAGTCCTCCGGGTTGCCCAAGCCGGCCAGCCGGTCGAGCAACCGGTCGAACGCCGGCGCGGCCCGGGGTAAGCCCTCGACGAAGCCGACGCTCGGCATCACTCCCCCGCGGACGTCCTCGTGGTGCAATCCAAGCGTCAGAAACGGCGGCCGGCCGCCTCCAGCCTCTGGACGTACGGCCGGTCGTCCCGGCTGTAGCTGAGGAATACCGCGGACACTGCAGCCCCCTTCGCCCCCTGATCTGTCCACTATGCAGGGCTACGGGGCCGGGCTCGCGGGAACTCCCTCTACGTCGGTCAGGTCGTACGCGTACCGGCCGACCGCCGTCGCGATGGCATCGCTGATCAAGTCGAGCGGCACCACGTTCACGTTCCCGACCAAGCGGCTCCCGTACGCCTTGCGCAGCTTTCGGTACGCCTCCCGGTGCGCGCGGTCGCGGTACTTCGGCGTCAGCGCATCGCAGGCCTGGTGGTAGCACGGATCGAACGCGACCCCCGGCACGCCACCGAACCTGGCGACCTCGGCCGCCGACTTCGTGCCCTCCGCGCCGGTGTCCATCCCGCCGACCGGGATGCCCGCGTCGGCGAAGGCCGCGTAGTCGGAGCGTCCGTCCAGGCCACTCGGCGACGACTTCTGGCCGCGGGACGCCAGGAACTCCCGGAAGAACCTCTCGATCCTCGCCGACCCGGGCGGTCCGGCCTCGGCCTCCGCCTGACGGGCCGAGGCATCCCCGTCCAGGACGCCCAGCTCGTAGTTCGGCGACGCGATCATGTCGAAGTTGAGGTACAGCGCGATCTTGCGCCGCTGCGCCTGCGTCAGCCCGGCCACGTAGTGCTCCGACCCCAGCAGCCCGAACTCCTCCGCCCCCCACCAGGCGAAACGCACGTCGTTGGGCGGCGCGCTGCGTCGCGTCTGCTCGGCGTAGCGCAGCGCGACCTCGAGCACGCCCGCGCTCCCGCTGCCGTTGTCGTTGATCCCCGGCCCCTCCGGGACCGAGTCCAGGTGCGCGCCGACCAGCACGGTCCGGCCGCCGCGGTGCGCCGGCAGCTCCGCGGTCAGGTTCTCGGTGGTCCGCGTCTGCGCCAGCGTGTCGGTCTTTATCTGGACGTTCACCCGCGCCGACTTCGCGAGCTCGGCGCCGACCGCGTACGACACGGAGATGGCCGGAATGCCCACCGGCGACTGCAGCGTCCCGCCGAAGGCGTCGAACTGGTCTTTGTTGGCCGTAGGGGTGCCCTTCCCCTGGTTGAAGACGACGACGGCGGACGCGTGGGCCGCGGCGGCGTTGCGGACCTTGTCGCGGAACTCGCAGGTGCCGCGCTGGAGCAGCGCGACCGCGCCGCGCGGGAAGCCGGCGAAGTCGGCGGCCTCGCAGCCGCTGGTCGAGGTCCGCGGCGGGGTCAGGTCGACGTCGACCGGCACCACCGGGGCATCGACCGTGCCGGATCCGGCGAAGCTCAGGATCTGGAAGTCGGCCGGCGAGCGGTAGGTGTGGGAGCCGCGGCGGAACGTCGTCGGGTGGCGCTCCTCGAAGTACGGGTAGTCGAAGCGCTGGCGGGTGACCCGGTAGCCCGCGCCCCGGAGCTGCTCCTCGACGTAGTCGATGCTGCGGGGGTAGCCCTTGCCCGGGCCGGCCATCCGGGTGTTGCCGGACGAGTCGGCGATCTTCTGGAACGCGCGCAGGTGCGAGAGCACGCCCTCGACGGTGACCTGGGCGGCCAGCGCCCGCCCGGCCGCCAGCCCTCGATCGCCAGTGACAGGAGGAGCCTTGGGCTCCGGCCGAACGGCCGGCCCGACCGGCCGAGCCGCGGGCCGGGCCGCCGGCTGATCGGCGGCGGGCCGATCCGCGGTCGCCGGCTGGTCCGCGGCCGCGTTCATCTGGTTGGCGGCCAGGCCGATCAGGGCGGCGATTCCGACTGCGGCCATCACCCGCAGAGATCGGGGCTGGGAGCGGGCGACCATGAACAACTCCCCCGGAAGACGTCACTATGTCCCAGACCAGGAGATTAGTCGCATTTACCCAGCGCAACCGACACCCGAGTCCCCGGCGCGCCGCAGCGCGCCGGGGACCGGGCCGGGCTCAGGCGGTCGGAATCGGGCCCCGCTGACCCCCGCCGCCGGTCGACGCGGACGCCGGGGCGGTGTCGCCCGGCGCGCTGATGCCGGTCGTGTCGAACGACAACCGCGCCACCGCGTCGGCGATCGCGTCGGTGTTCAGGTCGAGCGCGAACACGTTCAGGTTGCCGACGATCTTCTTCTTCCCGTAGGCCTTGATGATCTTCTGGTAGGCCGCCGCGTCCGCGCCCGTCCGGGCGAAGCCGTCACAGGCCTGGTGGTAGCACGGGTCGTAGGCGACGTCCGGGACGCCACCGAACGCGGCCGCCTCGTCGGCGGTCTTGATGCCCTCGGCCCCGGTGAACAGGCCACCGGCCGGGATCCCGATGCCCTCGGCGATGAACGGCCCGTAGTCCGAGCGTCCGTCGAACTCCGTGTCGATCACCTTCTGACCGCGGCTGGTCAGATACGTCCGGAAAATCGTCTCCAGGGCGCCGGACCCGGCCGGCGGAGCGCCGGTACCGGTGGAGTTGTCGCCGTCGTAGACGGCCAGCACGTAGTTCGGCGAGCCGATCATGTCGAAGTTCAGGTACAGGCCGATGTCGGCGACCTGGGCCGGGGTCAGGCTCGCGACGTAGTGCTCCGACCCCAGCAGACCGCCTTCCTCAGCGCCCCACCAGGCGAAACGCACCTTGTTCGTCGGCTTCGCCGACTTGGCCAGCGGCGCGTACTTCAGCGCGATCTCGAGCAGCGCGGCACTGCCGGTGCCGTTGTCGTTGATGCCCGGGCCTTCCGGCACCGAGTCGAGGTGCGCGCCCGCCATGACGACGTTGTCCGCGCGACCGCCGGGGGTCTCGGCCAGAACGTTCTGGGTGGTGCGGGTCTCCGACAGCGTGTCCGTCTCGATCTTGACGACGGTGTTGGACGTGCCGGCGAGCTGGGCGCCGAGCGCGTACGGCACCGAGATCGCCGGGATCGGTACCGGGCCGCCGAGGTTGCCCTCGAACAGCTCGTAGCGGTCGGGGTTCTCGGCCTCGGTGCCGTTGCCCTGGTTGAACACGATGACGCCGACCGCGCCGGCCGCTGCCGCGTTGGCGACCTTGACCGAGAAGTCACAGGTGCCGCGCTGCACGAGCGCGACGTTGCCCTTCGGGAAGCTCGCGAAGTCGGCTGCCTCGCAGCCGCTCGTCGAGGCGCGCGGCGGCGTCAGGTTGACGTCGACCGCGGTGACCGTGCCCTGCGCGCTGCCGTCGGCCGAGAAGCTGAGCGTAGCGAAGTCGGTCCCGTTGACGTACGTCGTCGCGGTGGGGCTGACCTGGGAGAACTTCGACGGCGAGAGCTCCTGGAAGAACGGGAACTCGAAGCTCTGGCGGGTGACCCGGTACCCGGCGCGCTTGAGCTTGCCGGCGACGTAGTCGGCGCTCTTGTCGAAGCCGGGGGTGCCGGAGGCGCGGGTGCCGTTGTTCGCGTCGGCGATCCGCTGGAACTGGCGCAGGTGGCCGAGGACGCCGTCGACGTGCACGGCCGAGGTCAGCTTCTTCGACGCGGCCGCGCCGGCCTGGGCGGGGGTCGGCGGACCGGCCACGGCCGGGTTGCCGGCGGCCTGGGCGCCGACGGCCAGCCCGACCAGGGCGACGACGGCGACGGATAAGGAGCGGCGACGGAGCATGGGCGCCTCCAGGGTGACCGTTGAGCACTGCGGTCAGTGCGCGGTTGGAGCCAGAACGTAGCCGCATCCGGGAATTTACGGGGCCAAATTGGATTAAAGATGATCTTGGTGGTTGTCACTAATTCGTAACGGCACAGTGGACGGGCGTCGGAGCACCCGACGACGGTGCGGAGGCGGGCGGGACGGACTAGGTTCACGCGGGTGTCCGGGATGTCGCCGACGGCGGCGGAGGTCAGCCTTCGCCGGGTCAGCCTCGCGCTCATCACGCTGGGGCTGCTCGACCTGCTGCCGGCTCTGGTCCTGGTCTGCGCCGAGCCGTTCTCGTACGGGCGGGTCGGGCCGGAGCGGGCGCGTGGGGTCTGGGAGCAGCTGGCCGCGCTGGGCAGCACCGCGTTCGCGGTCATGAGCCTGCCCCTGGGCGCGGTGATCCTGGCCGGGGGTATCGCGTTGTTGCAGCGGCGGGCGCGGATCTTCGGGGTGATCAGCGCGAACGTGGCGATCGTGCCGTTGTCGTGCATGTTCGTGGCGAGCATCCCGATCGGGATCTGGACGATGACGGTCCTGGCCCGCGACGACGTCCGCGCGCTGTTCGAGCAACCCGGCCCGACGGCCCGAAAGCCCTAGTGCGTTGGCCGGTTCCGGCGATCGCGACGCCGGTCGCCGCGGAGTTTGACGGCTTTCCGGGCTCAAACAG
>NZ_VIRS01000043.1 GCF_006912135.1 Cryptosporangium phraense
AACGGACGTCCCATCAGCAACAACCTCTTCAACAGATGTTGCAACGACGCCCTGAATCCGCCCCCGCTGAGACCCCGAAAACCCGTGAATCCGCGAGGCCCCGCGCGCAGCGCGGGGCCTCGCGCGCACAGCGCGGGGCCTCGCGCGTGCTCCCGCTCTGCTACCCGGAACCCCTCGGGCGGAGGCTCCGCGCGGCGATGACTAGTGCGTACCCGGGAGGCACGGACGCTTCCCGGGGGTCATGCCAGCCAGGCGGCACGGATGCCGCCTCGCACACACGGGGATTGACATGGATGTCGAGCTTCCGGCCCGCTGGGCCGACGAGCCTGCCCGGCTCGCCGCGGTCCGACTGATGCGCGAGTTCAGCGCGTCGGTCGAGCCGGTGCTGACGAACATCGTCCGGATCGCGGCCGAGGCGGTGCGCGCGCCGATGGCGATGTTGACGCTGGTCGAGGCCGAGCGCGTGCGCGTGGTCTCGCGGCACAACGTCGGCATCACGCAGCTGCCGCGCAACGCCGCTCCGTGCGCCCGCGTCGTGGCCGGCCGGGCCCCGCTGCACATCCCCGACCTGCTCGACGACCCGCGCTACGCGGTCGGCCCGCTCACCGGCGGCGAGACCGGCGCCCGCTCGTACGCCGGCGTCCCGGTGCTCGACCCGACCGGGAACGTCGTCGGCTCGCTCGCCGTCCTCGACCGCACGCCGGGCTCGCTCGGCGCGGAGCGGACCCAGCTGCTCGGCCTGCTGGCCGACCAGGCCACCGCGATCCTCACGCTGGGCGCGACGGCCGACCGCGAGGCCGCCAAC
Source organism: Cryptosporangium phraense (assembly GCF_006912135.1). Lineage (NCBI taxonomy): Bacteria > Bacillati > Actinomycetota > Actinomycetes > Cryptosporangiales > Cryptosporangiaceae > Cryptosporangium > Cryptosporangium phraense. Next base: position 806 of record NZ_VIRS01000043.1, read on the forward strand.
GCGGCCGCGATGGGCCAGTTCGGCGCCGAGTTCATCTCGCTGATCACCCACGAGGTGCGGACGCCGGTCGCGGTCATCACCGGCAACCTCGAGCTGCTCGACGAGCTCGGCGACATCCCGGACGTCTCCCGCGAGCGGATGGTCTCGGCGATCCGCCGCAACGCCGACCGGCTCGTTCGGCTGATCGACCACCTGCTGGTCACCGCCCGCGCCGGCGACGCGCTGGCCGCGACCGTGTCCCGGGCCCCGGTCGACCTGTCCGGGCTGGTCACCGAGGCCGTCCGGGCGAACGAGCCGAAGGCCAAGCAGGGTGGCATCGCGCTCGACCTCCAGGTCGAGCAGCCGGCCACCGTGCCCGGCGACGCCACGATCCTGCGCACCGCGATCGACAACCTGCTGAGCAACGCGCTGCTGTTCACCCAGCCGGGTGGCCGGATCAGCGTCCGGGTGTCGGCCGACACCCCGCAGGCCGCGCTCGTGACGATCACCGACACCGGTGTCGGCATCCCGGCCGAGGAGCTGTCCCGGGTGTTCGAGCGGTTCTACCGGGGCGCCCACGCGCAGCGGGTGGAGGCGCCGGGCGCCGGGCTGGGCCTGGCCGTCACCGAGGCGATCGCCGCCGCGCACGGCGGAGGCGTCCGGCTGGACAGCACGCCCGGCGCGGGCACCACGGTCCGCCTGGTGCTGCCCCTCTGAGCTCCCCGGCTCCGGTCGGATCCCCACCGGAGCCGGGTGAACACTCTCCGCCTGCCCGCCCCTCTGGGGAGGGATGGCCGGCGGAGGTCAGCCCACGATGCGGCCCTTCTGTCGAAGGGCCGCATCGTGGTGCGTCCGTCACATCCCACCAGGTGGTCCTCTACTCCGAGTAGAGGTTTCCGGACGCCGTGTCATCGGGCCAGGTGGGCGCTGCACACCACTGGATGGCACCGGATCTCGATCCGTCCCGATTACAGAGATCCGCTGGCCAGGCGTCGTTTGATTAGGCACGCTGAGTGCGGGGTCGCGGGAGCCCCGATTGGTCACCACAGGCACGTTCGACGGAGCGCCGGCCGTCGCAGGAGGGGAAGTCGTGACGGTTTTTGACACGAGTAGACCGACGGCATCCTCGACCGCGCCCAGCCCGGTGCCGCTCCGCCCTCGTGAGCAGGTCCAGCGCCGGCCGACCGGCGGCCCCCGGTGGGCGCCCGCCGCGGCCGGCATCGTCGTCGGCGTCTCCCGTGGCGACGACCCGACCGGAGTTCTGACCTGGGCCGCCCGCGAGGCCCGGGCCCTGCACGCACCGCTGGTCGTCTGCCACGCGGGCCACGACGAACGGGCCGACGCGGTGCTGGCCGAGGCCGGTGCGCTGGCCCGCCGCACGGTCCCGTCCGGGCACGTCCGGACGGTACGCGGCGACGGGCGCCCGCTGTCGGTGCTCGCCAGCGCGGCCGACCAGTCCGGCCTGGTCGTGGTCGGCACCGCCGCCGGGGCCGGTTCCGGCACCCAGCTCGTCGGCACGATCGCGGTCCGGCTCGCCACCGAGGGCCGGTCGGCCGCGGTGGTCGCGCGTCCGCCGGTGCGCACGGGTCAACCCCAGCTCGGGCCGTTCGGTGACCACGTGGTCGTCGGCGTCGACGGCTCGCCCGCGTCCCGGTCGGCGCTCGAGTACGCGTTCGCGCACGCTGCCGGTCACCGCAAGCCGCTGGTCGCGGTGTACGTCTCGACCGGCTCGGCGGCCGACTACTGGCTCGACGACAGCCTGCTCGACACGGTCGTCACCGACGACCCGGGTGCGGCGTCACTGCTCGACGACGAGGTAGGTCCGTTCGTCGAGCGCTACCGGGTCCGGGCGACGACCGCGGTGCACCGGGGCCGGCCGCTGGCCGTGCTCAGCCGGCTCTCCCGCGGAGCCGACCTGCTCGTCGTCGGCGTCAACGGACGCCCGGCCGGCGCGCGCTCGCGTCTGGGTTCGACGGCCCGGGGCGTTCTGCTCGACCCGCCGACCACAGTTGCCGCCGTCCGTGCGTGACCTGTGTCTCAGAGTCATCTGAACCGATCAACCTGGCGGCCACACAGCCGAAACGAAGAGCATGCACGCTCTTCTCATGGACAGTTTGACCGAGCACTACGTCAGCCAGATCAACCGGGCGATCGCCAGCGGCCGAGAAGACCTCATCGACGAGCTGACCGCACAACACGACGTCGAGACCCGCTCCACCTCGCTGCGAGCCCTGCTCAAGCGCGCCGACCGGCACCGCCGCTGATTCTATCGACCCCTGGTCAGCGACACATCAGCTCCCAGCAGGACCCGGTGACACCGTCTGCTGTTTAGGCTTCAAGTTCTGCGCCGAACCACCCCCGAAGCCGGAGCACCGCGTTGACCGACCGTCCATCCGCCCTGACCACCGAGATCGCCGCCGAGCAGCGTCACGTCGACGAGGTGTACGCCCGGCTCGAGGAGGTGCGCTCCGGCACCAGCGCGGTCGAAGCCGAAGGACACCTCCGGGCCCAGCTGGGCAACGAGGGCGCGCTCTACGAACGGGACGTACTGGTCCACAACGCGGCCCGGCGCCGGGCCGCACTCGACCGTGGCTACGACGGCCTGGTGTTCGGCCGGCTCGACCTCCGTACCGGAGAGGCCCGGCACATCGGGCGGCTCGGCGTCCTCGACGCGAAGTACGAGCCGCTGGTCGTCGACTGGCGCGCCCCAGCCGCGGCGCCGTTCTACCGCGCCACCTCCGAGGACCCGCTCGACGTCGTGCGGCGGCGGGTGATCCACTCCAGCGGCACCCGCGTAGTCGGGCTCTCCGACGACCTGCTCGACCCCTCGGCCGCACCCGAGGGCATGGCCGTCGTCGGCGAGGGCGCGCTGATGGCGACGCTGGCCCGGGCCCGCGGCACGGCGATGCGTGACATCGTCGCGACGATCCAGCGCGAGCAGGACGAGGCGATCCGGGCCCCGGCCGCCGGCACCACGATCATCGAGGGCGGCCCCGGCACCGGGAAGACCGCGGTCGCGCTGCACCGCGTCGCCTATCTGCTCTACTCCGACCGCAACCGGTACGCCGGCGACGGCGTGCTGGTCCTCGGACCGTCCCCGACGTTCGTCCGGTACATCGACCAGGTGCTGCCCTCGCTCGGCGAGGAGGGCGTCGTCCTCCGGTCGCTGGGCACGATGCTGACCGGCGTCGAGGCCACCCGCCGCGACGACGCGGCGCTCGCCGCGGTCAAGGGCGGGCTGCGGATCCGCCGCGTCCTCACCCGGCTGGTCTGGCAGCCGGCGCCTACGGCGCCGCAGAGGTTCCGCGCCGTCTACGGCGGTGAGGTTCTCATTCTGGACGCCGCGGCGCTGAGCGCCGCCCGCAAGGCGGCCCGACGGCGGGGCGCAGTGCCGAACGGGTCCCAGGGGCAGGCCCGGACCGCGCTGCTCGACGCGCTCTGGAACGTCTCGCGCGGCTGGGCCGAGCCCCCCGAGCACTGGGAACGCGAAGAGTTCGACGCCGAGATGCGCGAGCGCACCGAGTTCCAGGAGTTCGTCGCGGCCTGGTGGCCGATCGTCGACGCCGAGCAGGTCCTGCGCTGGGCCGCCGACCGGTCGCGGCTGGCCCGCAGCGCCGGGTCCGACCTCACCCGCGACGAGGTGGCCGCGCTGGCCACCTCGTTCCGGGCCGACGGCTGGTCGGTGGCCGACATCGCGCTGCTGGACGAGATCAAGGCCCTGCTCGGCAAGCCACCGCGGTCGGCGGCCCGGCGTCGTCGCCCGGAGGACTGGGAGATGCAGGAGATCCGGCTCTCCTCCGACCGGCCGGAGCGCGCGCCCGCGCCGGTCGACGAGGACGAGGAGTTCTCGCTGATCGTCGTCGACGAGGCTCAGGACCTCTCGCCGATGCAGTGGCGGATGCTCGGCCGGCGAGGGAAGTACGCGTCCTGGACGCTGGTCGGCGACCCGGCCCAGAGCGCCTGGGAGGACGCCGCCGAGGCCACCACCGCGATGGACGCGGCGGTCGGCACCCGGCTGCGCCGCCGGTACCTGCTGACGACGAACTACCGGAACTCGGCCGAGATCTTCGAGCTGGCCGCGCGGGTGCTCCGGCGCTGGGAGCCCGGGCTCGACCTGCCGACCGCGGTGCGCAAGACCGGCGCCGAGCCGAGCGAGCGGGTCGTACCGTCCGGCTCCCTTCCGGAAGCGACCCGCGCCGCCGCCCGAGAGCTCCTGGACGACGTGGAAGGCACCGTCGGTGTGGTGACCACCGCCCGGGCCCGCGACGAGGTGGCGGGCTGGCTGGAGGGGCTGGGTGCCGGGCGCCTCCAGGTCGTCGACAGCATCGAGGCCAAGGGCCTGGAGTACGACGGGGTGGTCGTCGTGGAGCCGGCCGGCATCATCGGCGAGTCGAGCGCCGGGCACCGGGTGCTCTACGTGTCGCTCAGCCGGGCCACCCACCGCCTGGTCGTGCTCACCACCGACCCGGAATGGGCCGAGCCGCCGTCCGACCGCCCGCGCAGCTCCGAGCCGCTGTCGCTGTTCTGAGCCGATGCTGCACCTGCGCCTGATCGTCCCGTCGGACCGGGTCCTCACCGTGCTGGAGCTGCTCGAGGGCGACGCGTCGGTGACGCATCTCGTCGTGCTGGCCGGCGCCGCTCGCGACCCGGCCGGCGACGTCGTCCTGTGCGACGTGGCCCGGGAGGGCGCCAGCGCGGTGCTGTCCGCGCTCCGCGACCTCGGCATCCCCGACGACGGCTCGATCGCGGTCGAGAACATCGACGTCGTGCTCTCGGCCGCCGGCGAGAAGGCCGAGCGGGACGCCCCCGGGCTGGGCACCGACGCGGTGGTCTGGGAGGAGATCGAGCAGCGGGTAGGCGACGAGGTCGAGCTGTCGGCGACGTATCTGGTGTTCCTGACCGTGGCCACGATCATCGCGGCGATCGGCGTCCTGCTGGATCAGCCGATCCTGATCGTCGGCGCGATGGTCGTCGGGCCCGACTTCGGGCCGCTGGCCGCGCTGTGTGTCGGCGTCGTGCTGCGGAAACGTGCGATGGCGGTAAAGGCCGCGGTCGCGCTGGTGGTCGGGTTCCCGGTCGCGATGCTGCTGACGCTCGGGGCGGTCCGGCTGCTCGACGTCGCCGGGTTGGTCGAGAAGTCGATGCTGCTCGCCGACCGGCCGCTGACCGACTTCATCTGGCGGCCGGACGCGCTGTCGTGGGTCGTCGGGTTCCTGGCCGGTATCGCCGGGATCGTGTCGCTGACGTCGGCCAAGTCGGGCGCGCTGGTCGGCGTCCTGATCTCGGTGACGACGGTGCCCGCGGCCGCCAACGTCTCGGTCGCGGTGGCCTACGGCGTCTACGACGAGGCCTGGGGCTCCACCGTCCAGCTGGTCGTCAACCTGGCCGCGATCGTCGTCGGGGGCGTCGTGACGCTCGTCGTCCAACGGACGTTCTGGCGGCAGCGGGCCCTGCGGCCGAAGCGGACCCGGGCCGCCCAGCTGGTGGCCGCGCGGGCCCGGCGGGCCGCACGCACGAAGGGCCGCAGCTGAACGCCCGCCCCGGTCCGGGGCGGGCGTCCAGTGCCTGACCGAGACGTGGAACAGGGCTAGGAGCCCCGCGGGTCAGTCGTCGCAGCGCCAGTCGCAGCCGCGGTGGTGGTGCCACCGCTTGAACGACGGGCAGTCCCAGCGGTGGTGGTACCGACGGCCACCGTCCCACCACCAGCCGCTGCGGAAGATCGGGCCACCGGCGAAGAAGAAGTCGTCGTCATCGTCGTCGTCGTCCACGACGACGATCGGCCGGACGATCGGCTGCACGATCACGGCACCGCGCGGGCCGATGTTGCCCACCGGGCCGGCGTTCCCGATCGGCGCCCCGTTGGCCACCGGAGCACCGTTTCCGACCGGCGCGCCCGCCGCCGGAGCGGCCGCGGCCGGGGCCGCAGCGGCCGGAGCAGCCGTGCCGGTGGCCGGCTGCGCGGCCGGGGCGGCCGGGGTTTCCTCGGCCGGAGTGGCGGCAGCCGGAGCAGCCGCTTCCTCGGCGGCCGGAGCCGCCGCCGCGCCGTACTTCTTCGAACCGACCGGAGTGCCGTCCGCGTTCGGCACCACGGCGGCGCTCGCGTTACCGCCCGAAGGCTTCGAACCCGCCGGAATTCCCGGGTCGGTGTTGCCGTCCTTCACCACTCCGGCCTGGGTGATTCCCGCTTTCGCAGTCACCACTCCGGAGTGCGGAACCGACGCCTGCGCGGCCGCGGCGCCGGCCAGGACGATGCCCGCCGAGACGGTTCCGACCTGCAGCGAACGACGAATCCAGATGTTCATCGAATTGGAGACCTCTCCTGAGGTACGTGTGAACTGAGTAAGTTCCGAGCGAAGGCGTCCGCACAGCGGGAAGCGGCGACTTCGGGTGGTCTCGGCCAAACACCGCCGATAACGACGCCGAATCGCGAGTCGGCTAGTTTCCGACCGACTTCCGACCCCACAATGGACTGTGGCGCAACGGACTAGAGGCCGCGGGAACGGTGCGCGGCGATCGTCGTCAGAGTGGCCGATCCGGCACTACCACGCGGCGCGCGCAACGCGCCGGTCCGGCAGTACACGAAGCATCCTCACCCTCGTACGTGTCAACCCCGTAGCTCCACTACGGCCACGGCACCGTCGAGCAGTAGCGGCAGCACCGCTCGATGAGGGGAACTTTGGTGCCAGAACGGACTATTTGCAACCCCTCAACGGGCCGACCGGGCGAGTTCTCCAATTTCACTCACGTAGTAGCCGTTAGGTGATCACCACTCTTGAATGATCATGTGATTACGGGCGGTATTGGTCGGGTGGCGAGGATCACCCGGTTCCACAAGACGCGTTCCTAATGGCCCCATGCGCTACGCGTAGAGCGTTATCCTGCAATCCACTGCTGACCGAGCAGGCCGACCAGCCACACTCACAGATTTGCGACGCAGCGGAACTCGGCCGACTTCCGATTCGTTGTCGAACGAGTTATCCGACCGTCTGCGGGAATAGTCCGGAACACACCAAGGGTGGGTGCCGGATTCGTTCCGGACGACTAGTAGGGTGTGGCCACCGATAGCACGACGAGGAGAACTTCTGTGGCGCGGAAAGTACAGGTCATGTTGGTGGACGACCTCGACGGCGGCACCGCCGAAGAGACCGTCTCCTTCGCGATCGATGGAACCTCTTACGAGATCGACCTGTCGGGCGACAATGCCGCCGCACTGCGGGAAACGATCAACACCTATGTCCAGGCCGCACGCAAGGCCGGACGCGGCGGAACCCGCGCGAATCGTCGTCCGGCGGCGCCCACTCAGCGATCGGGCCGCGAGCAGAACCAGGCCATCCGGGAATGGGCCAAGAACAAGGGTCTGCAGGTAAGCGATCGCGGTCGTATCCCGCAGGAAGTTATCGACCAGTACAACTCCGAGCACTGAACGTCACCACCGTTAACCGCGCCCCGAAGACACGGTGTGTTTTCCTCGGACGTACCCGGCGGCCCGGCGTGTCGCCGACAGCGACACGCGGGTCAGGCGAGTAGCGCGTACTCCAGCGCCGCCCGGTGGTGCGGCAACGCCAGCACCGCGTCGACGTCGACGTCCGCGAAGTCGCTCGGCTCGTAGATCGTCGAGATGATCAGACGGCACGGATGCCCGGCGAGTCCGGCGCGGATCCGCTCGACCAGCGGCTGGCCGGCTGTGGTCGGCACCAGCGTGTCGATGATGATCGCGTCGGGCGGGCGGCTGCTGGCGACCGCCAGCACCTCGGCCTCGGTACAGACCTGATCGACGCTCCAGCCCAGCGCCTGGAGCTGGAGCGTGAAAAGCGCTGCGAGATCCGGCTGGTCTTCCAGGATGAGCACCCGTCGCGACCGGTCGGACCGCACCGGGAGATCTCCGATTGCGGCCATATCCGTAGCATTCGCCCTTCGGGTGCTACTACGGGTGCGGCCAGGTTGCGGCTCGGTAGCGGCCGTGCCCCCAAAATGACCCCCACAGGGTTGAGGTCGGCCCTCATCGAACGGCCGACTACTCGTAAGTAACGTATCGCTGATCGTTACCGACTGGGACGATGCCGCCCGGAAGGAAACTGCGCCAAAGCGCATCGGTCAGTGCCGACCGCGCGCACCTCGTCGAGGGGGTCGCCGAATGCACGCGGGTGCCTGGTCCGCCCCCGATACGACCGCGGTGCCGGCGTTCTTCGCGGCAGCGAACTCCGTCAAACCCGTCGCGGGTCCGGGCGTTCCGCCTCCGGGGTGTACCGACCCCGACCGGTGGACCGACGCCTATCTGATCTCCGAGGCCCACCGGGCGGAGAACGGCGTGTGCCGGTGCGGTCGTCCGCTGCCGTGCATCGCCGCCCAGCGGGCCGACGAGATCATGGCCGAGACCACCGCGGCCTCCCGGGCCGCGGAGGAGGTGCAGCGCGCGGCCGAGGCGGCCGCCACCGCGGAGTGGGAGATGATGCACGCGATCACCCAGGAGATCCCGGTGATCCGCGTCGAGCCGGAGTTCCTGCCGCCGGCCGCGCCCGCTCCGGTCGGGGCCCGGTTCCGCTCGCGGACGCGCGACGAGGTGGACGAACCACCCCCGGCGCCGGCGGTGGAGTACGTGCTCCCGGAGCCGCGTCAGCCGACCGGCGCACGGTTCTACCGGGAGCGGAAATCGCCGCGACACCGCAGCTGAGGCCCTACTCCTGTGCTCAGCGACTCTCCATACTTTCCTCAGCATCCCCTCAGCTCGCCGACGCACTGTTGAAGGAGTACGTAAGCCCCCTGAGGAGGAACCCCTTGATGAGTTCTGGTGTCTCGAGTGCCCGCCGGGCTACCCGATGAGCGCCATCGGTGCCCTGCTCGGGCTCGTCCTCTGGTTGTTCTGGCTGGTGCTGATCGCCCGGGTCGTCCTGGACTGGTCGGTCGTGCTGGCCGGGCCGCCGGCGTGGGGTGGATTCCGCGCCAAGGCCATCAACGTCGTCACCCGCATCACCGAGCCGGTGCTCGCGCCGGTGCGCCGGGTCGTGCCGCCGTTGCGGGTGGGCGGGGTCTCGATCGACCTCGCGTTCATCCTGGTGTTCTTCGCGGTGATCGTCCTGCGGAACATCGTGTCCCACCTGTAGTCGTTCCACCGGAAGGGCCCCTGTCCGGGGGCCCTTTCTACGTCTTCGGGCGTTCCCAGACGATCCCCGGCTGGGGGATCTCGGTGCTGGCGACCATGTACGTGTGCCAGCGGGACGACGTCGGGCGGAACGCGGTCCGGGTCGACAGCGCGACGAAGATGTCGGCCGTCCCGCCGCGGGTGAACGCGGCCACGTCGTCCCGACCGTCGCCGTCGAAGTCCCCGATGCCGGGGATGGCGTCGGCGGTGGCCCACGAGCGCAGCCACACCGACGTGCGCCCGAACGCCCGGCCGGTCGAGAGCGCTACCGTGACCGTGTGCGAGGTTCCGCGGGCGAACGCGACCAGGTCGGCCTTCCCGTCGCCGTCGACGTCGCCCAGGCCCGGCAGCGCGGTTCCCGGTGCGAACCAACTCCAGCGGGTCGCCGGGCCGAACGACGTCCCGGTGGAGAGCGCGACGGTGACCCGAGCGCTGGCTCCGCGGCTGAACGCGACGACGTCGTCCTTGCCGTCGCCGTCGACGTCGGCGACCGCGGGAACGGCGTCCCCGTCCGCGAACGACGTCGACCAGACCGTGGGCGTGGCGAACCCGCTGCCGGTGGACAGCGCGACCGTGACGGTGGCCGTGCCTCCGCGGGCGAACGCCAGCACGTCGTCCTTGCCGTCGCCGTTCACGTCGCCCACCGCGGGAATCGCCGAGCCGGGCGCGAACGACGTCAGCCAGGCCCGGCTCGGCCCGAACGAACGGCCGGTGGAGAGCGCGACCGCGACCGACGGCAGGTCGCCCCGGGCGAACGCGGCGACGTCGCTCTTCCCGTCGCCGTCGAAGTCGCCGGCCAGCGGGACCTGGCTCCAGAACGCGAACGACGACGACCACAGATCACCGATCCCGGCGAAGCGCGTTCCGGTCGACCGAGCCACGTAGACGTCACCGGCGCGTCCCCGGGTGAACGAGGCGACGTCGTCCCGGCCGTCGCCGTCGTAGTCGCCGGCCCGGCCGACGAAGCCCTCGGACGCCGGCACGAGCGGCGGCTCCGGCGGCAGTTGCGGTGTCCCGGCCCGGGCCGCTGACGGCGCAGCGACCGTCACGACGGTCGCTAGTGCCGCGATCAGCCGTTTTGTTGTAGTTCGGTCCCCCACCGCACCTGAATAGCACCGGTCGCCCCCTCAACCCCGGCACCTCGCCGACCGACGTCCAGTCACCAGGACGTTCACGACGAAGGAGCACGGATGCCGAGGCTCGCTCGCCCATTAGCCGGTGGCGCGGTTGCGCTGGCCGTACTCGCCGCCACCGCGGCCACCCCCGCACCGGCCACGGCCGCCACTCCGGCATCGCCGTATTTCGTGGGCGGCTACACGCCGAGCACCACGGTCGTCACCGCGGCGTCGTCGTCGCACAAGCTCCGGATCGCCGCCGACGACCTGCCGGCCGGCGTCGACCTGCGGGCGGACGCTCCGCCCGTCGGCAACCAGGGCAACGTCGGCGCGTGCGTGGCCTGGACGATCGGTTACTCGATCATGGGTTACTACGGCAAGACCAGCGCGCCCTACGCGCCGCTCTACCTGTACCTGCGGGCGGTCAAGGGGTCGGCCCCGAACACCGGCCTCGTCCCCGAGAACGCGCTCACCGAGGCCCAGAAGAACGGCGTCGACACCCAGTCGGACTACTTCCAGGGCACGGTCGACTACTCGGTCAAGCCGACGTCGGCCGAGATCGCGAACGCGACGAACTACAAGATCACCGGCTGGACGACGCTGTGGTCGGGCGTCGCGAACCAGGGCGCGACCGGCCAGCTGGCCATCGAGCGGGCGCTGGCTGCGGGCAACCCGGTCGCGATCGGCTTCCCGGTCTTCTCCGACTTCCCGTCGTGGAAGTCCGGCTCGGCGTACAGCACGCTGACCGGCAACGTGATCGGTGGCCACATGGTCGCCGCCTACGGGTACGACAGCGAGGGCGTCTGGATCCGGAACTCGTGGACCACCGCGTGGGGCCGGAACGGTGACGCGAAGCTGTCCTGGGCGTTCGTCGACAAGCTGGTCAGCGCCGCCTACACGGTCACCGGGGTCGCGGCCGCGGCCACGCCGAAGGTGCCTGCTCCCACCGTCGTCGGCCTGTCGGCGCGATCGGCCTCGACGTCCGGCGGCAGCACGGTGCTGATCACCGGCACCGGGCTCGCGTCCGCGACCGCGGTCCGCTTCGGCCCGACGACGGCGACGTTCACGAAGTCGACCGAGAACGGCGTCACCCGGCTGCTCGCGACCGTGCCCGCGGGAGCCGCGGGCAGCGCGAACATCACGGTGACGAACCCGGGCGGGACCAGCTCTCCGGCCTCGTTCAGCTACCTGGCCCCGGCACCGACGGTCACCGGGCTCAGCGCGACGGAGTCGGTGATCTTCGGCGGCTCCACGGTGACGCTCACCGGCACCGGGCTCACCGGCGCGACGAGCGTCCGGGTCGGCTCAGTCACCGCGAAGCCCACGGTCACCTCGGACACGTCGCTGACGTTCGTCGTGCCGAAGGCGGCCAAGTCCGGCCCGGTCCACGTCACCGTGGTGACGCCCGGCGGCACCAGCAAGACGACCGACGCCGACGTCCTCACGTACGTCGATCCGCCGGCGCCGGTGGTGACCGGGCTGACCGTGGCGACCGGGAAGGCCTCCGGGACGACCGCGACGACGATCAAGGGCACCGACCTGCTCGGCGTCACCGCGGTCACCGTCGACGGCAAACTGGTTCCGTTCACCGCGGTCTCCGCCACCGAGATCCGGATCACCGTTCCCAAGCACCCGGCCGGCAGCGCCGCGATCCAGGTGTCGACGCCGGGCGGCCTCAGCGCCCCCGGCGACCCATCGCGCTTCACCTGGTCGGCCTGAACGGCCCCACCGGGGCCTGGTGTTGTGTTCTGACGTTGAGCCCGCCCAGGGCGGCGCTGCCGATCGGGCGCGATCACGCCGCGTACAGATTGGTACTCAAGTGGTCGCGCCCGCTCGGCAGCGTCGTTCTGGGCGGGCCGTGCAGAAGGGCCTTTCGGGATTCGCTTCGGGTGGGCACCATGTGGAGGCATGAGTGCGCAGGGTCTTGCGGGGGCCGGTCGGGCGTCGGTCGAGCCTCGCGTCCTGGCGGCCTGGGACGCGTTCCTGAGCAGCGCGGACGCCGCTGACCTGGGGCTCACCAGCGGCGCCCCGGGCCAGCGCGGCCACGACCTGTGCGTCCAGCTCGGACTGTGGACGGAACACCGCGCGGTCCACGACCTCGTCACGTCGGCCCGCGCCGGCGGGCACGGCGCTCCGCCGGACGTCCGGATGGTGCGTGACGCGGTCCTCGACACACATCGGGACGCGTCCCGCGCGGAGGTTCTCTCCGCGTTGCGCCGCAGGCGGGACGCGGTCTCGATCTACTTCCAGAACTACGACGAGACGCTCGACCTGGCGCCCGCCGTCTCCCCGTTCGGCCGGATACCGCTGCTCTCGGTGCTGGTCGGGGAGGCGTACCTGCTCGCGGTCACCGCGCTCGACCTGGTGCCGTGCGGGGCTCCCCGGCCCCCGGAACCGCTGCTGCAGGCCGGGCTGGCCGGCCTGTGCGAGGTGCTCGGCGCGCTCGCGGTGGAGGCCGACCTGACCGGCAGCGCCGCGTTCCGGACGCCGTCGGGCGGGTGGGGGTTCGCGGTGTCCGAGGACGGGTGGAGCGTGCGTGATCTCGGCTCCCGGCTGCCCGGCGGCACCGTGGTCGAGGGCGAGGCCGCCGACCTGCTGGGCGTCGCCGCAGGCCGGCTCGAGGGGACGCGGCTGCTGCGGGCCCGCCGGCTGCGGACCCAGCAGATCACCGGCCTGCTCCGGCTCGCCCCGCTCGCCGACCTCCCCTGGACCCCCGGCGCACCCCTCCTCCGCCTCCCTTAGAAGCCGCCTCCCCTAGAAGCGGCCGCCGCCGGTGCTCTCGCCCGACAGCCGCTGGGCCAGATAGACCGGCACCACCGAGAGCACGATCAGCACCGTCGCCACCACGTTGACGACCGGCGCCTGGTTGGGCCGGAACAGGTTGTTCAGGATCCAGATCGGCAGCGTCGTCGTACCGGCGCCGGCGGTGAACGTCGTCACGATGATCTCGTCGAACGAGAGCGCGAACGCCAGCAGACCGCCGGCCAGCAGCGCGGAGCGCAGCATCGGGAACGTGACCAGGCGGAACGTGGTGAACAGGTCGGCGCCGAGGTCCATCGACGCCTCCTCCAGGTTGCCCCCGAGCCGGCGCAGCCGGGCGATCACGTTGTTGAAGACGATCACCACGCAGAACGTCGCGTGCGCGACGACGACCGTGATGAACCCCAGCTGCAGACCCAGCACCGTGCGGAACGCGTTGTTCAGCGCGATGCCGGTGACGATGCCGGGCAGCGCGATCGGCAGCACGATCAGCAGCGAGATCGAGTCCCGCCCGAAGAACCGGTGCCGCTGCAGCCCGAACGACGCCAGCGTGCCCAGGACCAGCGCGATCACCGTCGCGACGAAGCCGACCTGCACACTCGTCCACAACGCGTCCAGAGCGCCGGTGTTCTGCGCCGTCCGTCGCCACCACTCGAGCGTGAACCCCGACGGCGGCCAGCCGAACGTCCGATCGGAGTTGAACGAGTTGACGACGACGACGAGCAGCGGGACGTAGACGACGGCCAGCGCGAGAACCATGATCGTGCGCAGCACGATCCGGGAGGTGCGGGACAGGGTCATAGGTTCTCCAGCGCGCCGGTCCGCCGCACCGCGGCCAGGTACACGAGCATGATGACGACCGGCACGGTCGCGACCGCGGCCGCGAACGGCAGGTTGTTCGCGGCCCCGATGTTGTCGTAGACGACGTTGCCCAGCAGCTGTTTCGTGCCGCCGACGATGCGGACCGCGATGTAGTCGCCGAGCGACAGCGAGAACGTGAAGATCGACCCGGCGACGACGGCCGGGAAGATCGTCGGCAGCACGACCGTGCGGAAGATCCGGAACGGGCGGGCGCCGAGGTCGCCGGCCGCGTCGAGCAGCGAGTCGGGCAGGCGCTCGAGCCCGGCGTAGACCGGCAGGATCATGTACGGGAGCCAGAGGTAGGCGAGCGTGATGGTCGTCGCGGACAGGCCGTAGCCGGGGGTGCCGCCGAGCCACGACAGGATGCCGTCGCCGGAGAACATCAGCCGCCACGCGTAGACCTTGACCAGGTAACTCGCCCAAAGCGGGGTCAGGATCGCGACGACCAGCCACCGCTGGGCCCGCGGCGACGCGACCTTGGCCATGTAGAACGCGACCGGCAGCGCGATCAGCGCGTCGATGACCGTGACGCCGATCGCGACGCCGATCGTCCGGAGCGAGATCGTCCGGTAGACCTGGCCGGTGAAGAGCTCGGTGAAGTTGTCGAGCGTCCAGGTGCGGACGACCTGGCCGGTGAAGTCGTTCACCGACCAGAACGCCGCCACGAACAACGCTGCCAACGACCCGAGATACGCCAGCCCGAGCCACAACAACGGCACGCTCAACAACAGCGCAAGCCGAGCCCTGGGCCGCCGATACAGCGCGGTGGAAAGCCGCCTCATCCCTTGATCTCGGTCCAGGCCTGGGTCCACTTGGCGTAGTCGGTGCACTTCACGTCGGTGCGGCCGTCCAGGCACTGGGTGATCGGCGTGCTCCAGTACCAGATCTGCTTCGCGTAGGCCTCGTCACCGGCGTGGTACGTCGTGCAGTGGTTCTTGTCCACCGTGAAGTCGCACGCCTTGGCGTTGCCCGGCGACTCACCGAAGTACTCCGCGACCTGCGCGTTCACCTTCGGGCTGATGATGTGGTCGAGCCACTTGTACGCGCACGTCTTGTGCTTCGACTTGGCCCCGACCATCCACGTGTCCGACCACCCAGTCGACCCCTCCGACGGCAGCACGGCCTCCACCGGAGCCTTCTCCGACTTCGCCACATTCGCGATGACCTGCCAGGTCGTCCCGATCGCCGAGTCACCCGACTTGAACGCCGAGACTTCCTTCAGGTAGTCGCTCCAGTACTCGCCGACGTTCGCCTTCTGCTTCTTCAAAAGATCGACGGCCGCCCCGAACTGCTTGTCGTCGAGCGCGTACGGGTTCTTGATGCCGAGGTCGGGCTGGTGCTTCATCAGGTACAGGGCCGCGTCGGCGATGTAGATCGGCGAGTCGTACGCGGTGACCTTGCCCTTCGTCGCCGCGTTGTCCTCGAACACGGCACTCCACGACGTCGGCGCCGGCTTCACCACGTCGGTGCGGTACATCAGCAGGTTCGCGCCCCACCCGTGCGGGATCCCGTACGAGACGCCCTTGACGCTGTTCCAGGCCTGGTTCTTCAGGAACGGGAAGACGTCCTGGTAGTTCGGCACCAGGCCGGTGTTGACCGGCTCCACGTCCCCACCGGCGATCAACCGCAGCGACGCGTCACCGGACGCGGACACCACGTCGTACTGGCCGGTCTTCATCAGCGAGACGGCCTCGTCGGAGGTACCGAACACCTTCACGTTGACCTGACACCCGGTCGACTTCTCGAACGGCGTCACCCAGTCGACCTTCGGGTCGTTCGACCCGTCCTCGGCGTACCCGGCCCAGGCCAGCACGTTCAGCGCGCCCTCGGGCGTCCCGAGCTTGTCCAGCGCCGACAGCTTCGGCGGGGTGAAACCCGCGTTGGTTCCCGAGGACGACCCGGAGTCGTCGGACGTCCCGCACGCAGCGGCCGCGAGGACCAGCGTCGCGACCATCGCACCGGCAAACGATTTGCGTAACTTCACGGTGGCCTGCTTTCTCAGGAGGTGGAGGAGAGAGCGTGCGTGCGATTCCAGCTCAGCTGGACGCGGTCCCCGCGGCTGATGCCGGCCGGGTCGCCTTCGTTCTGGCGTTGCGCCACCAGTTGGCCGCCGGCGTCGAGGTCCACCACGTACCGGGTGGAGGCGCCGAGGTAGATCGTCTCGAGGACGGTCCCGTCCGCGGTCGCGTCCCCGGGGGCCGGCGACCCGATGCGGATCTTCTCCGGCCGAATGCTGACGGTGTCCGGCGCGCCGAGGATCGTCGTGGCGGGCTCGCCGGACAGCAGATTCGTCATGCCGACGAACCCGGCGACGAAATCGTTGACCGGCCGCTCGTACAGCTCAGCCGGCGACGCGATCTGCTCGAGGCGGCCCGCCCGCACCACCGCGACCCGGTCGCTCATCGTCAGCGCCTCGTCCTGGTCGTGCGTGACCAGCACGAACGTAATTCCGACGTCCCGCTGCAACTGCTTGAGCTCGACCTGCATCTCCAGCCGGAGCGCGCGGTCGAGCGCGCCCAGCGGCTCGTCGAGCAGCAGCACCTTGGGCCGGTTGACCAGCGCGCGAGCCAGCGCGACCCGCTGCCGCTGGCCGCCCGAGAGCTGACCGGGCCGCCGATCGCCGAACCCGTCGAGCCGGACCGACGTCAGCGCGGCCAGAGCCCGCTCCCGGCGCTCGGCCTTGCCGACCTTCTTGACCTTCAATCCATATTCGACGTTCCCCAGCACGGTGAGGTGCGGGAATAGCGCGTAGTCCTGGAACACCGTGTTGACGTCCCGGTCGTACGGCGGCAGCGTCGTGACCTCGGTGCCCGACAGCAGCACCTGGCCGCTGGTCGGCAGCTCGAACCCGGCGATCATCCGGAGCAGCGTGGTCTTGCCCGAACCGGACGGCCCGAGCAGCGAGAAGAACTCGCCGTCGGGGATCTCGAGATCGACGCCGGCGACGGCCTCCACCTCGCCGAACGTCTTGCGCAGCCCGCGCAGCTCGATCGCGGGAGCATTCAACGGAACTCCTGGGGGGACGAAGGCGTTGGATCGACCACGGGCCGAAACCTATGACGTCATAGTTCACAGCACAATATGGGCCCTCTGGAATTTATCGTCGAGTAACAGAGTGCACAAAGGAGGGTGGAGGGATGCGACGGGTCTCCCGGGGTCCGCGCTCCGCGGTGTTCGCACCGTTGGAAAGCTTGAGCCGGACCGAGCTGGTCACCCACCGTCTCGCCGACGCGATCGTGCTCGGGCTGCTCATCCACGACGAGCAGCTGCCGAGCGAGACCGACCTGGCCAACGGCTTCGGCGTCTCGACGGTCACGGTCCGGGAAGCGCTCACCATCCTTCGCCAGCGCGGGCTGATCGAGACCCGCCGGGGCCGCGGTGGCGGCAGCTTCGTCCGCTCCCCCGGCGAGGACGCGCCCGGTGCGCTGCACGACCGGCTGCGCGATCTGAGCCCGGGGACATTACGGGACATCGGTGACCACTACGCGGCGATCCGGGGGGCGTCCGCGGCGCTCGCGGCCGAGCGCGCCGACCACGACGACGTCGACCGGTTGTCGGCCGCCGTGTCGGCACTGGAGTCCGCGGCTACGCCCGGTGACCGGCGAAGAGCCGACGGACACTTCTGGATCGAGGTCGCCGCGGCCGCCCAGTCGGCCCGGCTGACCCGGGCCGAGCTCGCGCTGCAGACCGAGGTCGGCCCGTTGTTCTGGCTGGTCCTGGAGGACTCGTCGGCGCAGGCGCCGGCCGTCTCGCGCTCCCGCGCGGTCACCGCCGCGATCGCGTCCGGCGACGGCACCGCGGCCCGGGCCGCGGCCGAGGACCGCGTCGTCGATGCTGTGAAAACCTTGACCGAACGTCACCTCGAATTGGTACGCGAGGTTGCGGGATGATCCGGTGGTGGATCGCTCGCCTGCCCATCTGACCGCGGCACCGCTGGAACCGGCCGTGGCCGGGGTGGTGACCGCGGTCCGCGCGGTCGTCGAGGGCGTCTTCGCCGACGTCGCCGCCCTCCGCCAGGGTGTCGAGGCGCTCTTCGAGCGCGCCGGCGCTCCGGTCGTCCGCGACGATCTCGCCGAG
The DNA here is from genome assembly GCF_006912135.1 of Cryptosporangium phraense. NCBI lineage: Bacteria > Bacillati > Actinomycetota > Actinomycetes > Cryptosporangiales > Cryptosporangiaceae > Cryptosporangium > Cryptosporangium phraense. The sequence continues at coordinate 18,737 of NZ_VIRS01000043.1, forward strand.
CTGTACCCCTCGCTCACTGCTCCACTGCGGACGCCCGGCGGGCCGGCCAAGGGAGCCGGGTTCGTGGCCGCGCCGCACGTGCTCGCCGACGCACCGTGGTGGCTCGAGTGGTGGATCCGCGAGCCGAGCGGCGAGCCGAGCCGGCTGATCGTCGACGTCGACCCGGACGGCGAGCATTTCTACGACTACACGACCCTGCCCTGGTACCGGGATCCGGCGCGCACCGGCCTGCGCAACGTCACCGGGCCGTACGTCGACTACCTCTGCACCGACGAGTACACGCTGACGTTCACCGAGTCGGTGCGCAGCGGCGGCCGGTTCCTCGGGGTCGTCGGAACCGACGTCGACGTGGACCGGTTCGAGGTGACCGTGCTGCCGTCGCTGCGCGCGGTGCCGGGCGCGGCGACGCTGATCAACGCGCACGGACGGGTGATCGCGTCGAACTCGCCGCACCGGAGCGGAGGGTCGCTGGTGCGTGACGTGGACGTGGCCGAGATGTGGGCGGCCGGCGATCCCCGGTTGATTCCGTGCGGGAACTTCCCGATCGGGCTGCTTCTCGTCCCTTAGAGGCTCGTTCCTCAGAGGCAGGGGGCGTCGGCGGGCCAGCGCTCGGCCAGCACCAGGTGGAAGTGGCCGACGTCGCCGAATTCTTCGAGCCCCCGGTAGTCGTGGGCCACCCGGACGAAGCCCGGCGGGACCTCCAGCGCGAGGGCCAGGCCGAGCTGGTCGCGGGCGTCGGCGGTGGTGGCGGCCTCGACGCCGTCGAGCACGCTGAACAGGTCGGCGGTCATCCCGGACGGGGCCGGATCGACCCGGACCCGGTGGCCGGCGTTCTCGACCCGCATGCCGGCCGGGACGCGCTCGCGGTAGTAGCGGGCGCAGGCGTCCAGCCGCTCCTGCTGCTCGGCCGTGGGGGCGTCGGCGCCGTAGAGCGGAGGTAAGAACTCGAAGCGCAGGCCGTCGTGGACGACGCCGTGACCCTCGAGCGGGACCTGGACCGTCTCCTCGTCGACGTCGGCCCGTTCGCGGACCAGGGCCCGGGCCGTCGGGAGGTCGGGCGCCGGGGCCAGGATCTCGCCGGAGGCGAGGATCGGCTCCCAGCCGTCGTCGGTGTGCCGGTACGTCACGTCCACGCGGCCATCCTGCCGGATGCGGAGCTAATGCACGGGGCGCGTCAGCGCCGAGAGGATCAGGATGCTGAGGCGGCGGGCCAGGTCCTTGGTGAACCCGGCGTCCTCGGCCGCCTCCTCGACGATCTGGCCGACGGTGGCGGTGCCGAGGCTGCTGAGGTGCGGGAGCGTGGTGGCGGCTCCGGCGATCAGCCGGCTGCGGGCCGCCTGGCGGTTTCGGTGCCACCGCGAGACGCCGTTGTGGTGGCGGGTGCCGACGTGTCCGAGCGCGCCGGTCGCGGCGCAGGTGAGGACGGCCAGGGAGAGGGCCGTGACGAGGTCGGCGTCGTCGCCGCCGAGCTCGAGGGCGAGCGGGTCGTGGCGCTTGGCTCCGGAGAGGGCCCAGTGGATGACCCGGCGTCGGAGGATGGGGTCGGCGAAGAAGCGGTCGGCGACCACCGGGAAGCGGTCGAGTTCTTCGGGGGCGAGCTCGCGGACGATGAGCTCGGCGGCGCCTCCGACGGTGTCGGGGCCGAGTTCCGGGAAGTCGTCGTCGTAGTCGTAGTCGTAGTCCTCGAAGTCTTGCGGCTCCTCGGGCTCCGGCGGCTCTTCGGGCTCCGGCGATTCTTCGGGCTCGGGTTCGGGTTCCGGCTCGGTGTCGGCCGGCGGGTCCGGAGGGGGTGGCGGCGGAGGCGGGTTGAAGTCCGACTCGTCGAGATCCATCCAGCGCCAGGCGGACGCCTCCGGCGCGTCCCCGCGCCAGACGACCTCACCTTCGATGACGGCCCCGGCGCCGCTGGCGGCGTAGGAGTTGAACACCAGACGGGTGGTGGGAATGTCGTCTTCGTCCAAGTAGGGCGCGTAATAGGTGTTCACCACGAACGGCACGGTGGGTGCGTCGTCGTCGTCGAACGGAACGGTCATACGCACCTCCCCGGCGTAAAGACGCTTCAGGGGTTAATTCGACGCCAGATCCAGATACTTGAGCGCTGGATCCCCCGGGCCGATCTCGTATCCGGACGCACCGGACCCACCCGCCGAACCACCGCGCCACGACCACAGCAGAACTCCGGCCACCCCGGCCCGCTCCTGGGCCGCGATCTTGCGGCCGATCACCGCACCCCGCTCGTCGACCCCGCCGACCCGATCGGCCCGCACCCCCATCTCCCCGACGATCAGCGGCTTGCCCAGGGCCGCCGCCTGCCTGAGCCGGGCGGCCAGGCCGTTCCACCGATCGCCGGGCAGCTCCTCGACCGCGTAGTCGTGGTATTCGGCGACGTCGACGACCGGGAGCCGGTGCAGCGCCTCCCACTCACGATCGACCGCACCGCACTGACCGCTGCCCGCCGTACCCACGCTGACCAGGTGATACGGGTCGACGGCGTGCAGCAGGCCACCGACGTCCGCGGTGAAGTTCCGGAGCAGGCCGGCCGCCGACGGCGGGCAGGCACCCCCGAGCGACGCACCGGGTTCGGGCTCGTTGACCAGCTGCCAGATCATGATCGTCGGGTCGTGCCGGTAGCGTTCCGCGACCTCACGCACCCACTCCCGGTAGGTCGCCGGCTGGCCGGGCGGCGGGGCGTCCCGGTACCCCGCCCGGTACCAGGCGTCGGTCTTGTACCCGGCCTCGGCCGAGGGGTAGCCCTCGCAGTCCGCCCACTGATTGCCCAGCACGGCGATGATCTTCAGCCGGTGCCGACGGGCCGCGGCGACGATCCCGTCGAGCCCCGACCAGTCCCGCCGCCCGTCGGACGTCGTCGCCAGCCGCTGGAAGAACCAGGTGCGGACGACCTGGACACCGGGGCCGAACGAGGAAGCGTCGACGTCGAGGTTGCTCGGGTCGCCACAGAAGCGTGCGCTCTCCGAAAAATCCGTGGCCGCATTCCAGACATTCAAGCCACCGAAGCGAAATGGTGCTCCGTCGAGGAAAAGCTGACCTTGCACGCTTGTGACGTATTCCTCCCGGTAACTCGCTCCGCCCAGGCCCACCATGATCAGTCCCATCACGAGCAGCGTCCGAAAGGAGAATCGGGACGGCCCCCGTGGTGCCGCATGACGCGCACGATGCACTCGGGTCACCGTACTTTCTTACGCTGCCGAATGGAGGTCAATGACTCGGAACGGCCGATGAAGCGTCCCCTAGCTTTAACCTATGGGTAACGTAGGAACCGCGATTCGCCACTACGTTTGATTCGCTGTCTCCATCGGGTCGTCGATGACCCACGGTCGAATACCGCGCGACGCAGCGGTCGCAGACACGCTTCAGCACTAGCCGTTCCCAAGCACCCATCAGCAGGGGTGATCGGACGGGGGGACATCTGTGCTTTCTTCACTGCCTACCTCGCGATGGTTCCGAGACGTCCGTCTTCGTCAAAGGTAGGTCCGAACAGCGCCATATTCTACCCATCGGGCATAACTCGCGAAGCTCCCCGGTGGGCGCGATATTTCTTCCGCTTTTCCTCAGCTGATTCGGCTGCGCCCATTTCGTCGGCGCGCCATTTCGGCTCTCAGTAATGCGCTCGAGGTTCGAAATGGAGCCGGCTCGTGGCCGACGTACCCGATTCCGATCCCCATCCGAAACCCGTCGCCGACGGCGATGACGGTCCCTTACTCCTCGCGACTCGACCGGTGGAATCGAATTCTCTTTCGACCGCCGAATCACCCTCCCCCGAAAAGACCATTGCGGCTCCACCGAGCGCCCGACGCCGACTCGATTGGCGTCCGCCTTTTCGCGTCGCTCTGGTGGCCGTCGCCATCGCCTTACTGGTGGCCGGCACGGCCGACCGGCTCTGGCCGGTCGTGCAGTCGGCGGGGATCCGGTCGTACCTGATCGCCGCGATCGCGGCCGGCGTCGTCGCGGTCCTCGTCCGCGGACGCCCGAGCCCCGACGAACCGAACATCCACGACCGGCAGGTCGACTACCTCGTCGGGCTGCCGCTGCTGGGCGCCTCGCTCTTCGTGGTCACCGCCCTGCCCGGGCGGTTCGGCCCCCAGTTCTGGACGTCCTACGCCGGGCTGATCTGCGTCCCGTTGTTCCTGGCCGGTGCGCTGGCGCTGGTGTTCGGCACGCGCGCGCTCTGGCGGCTCCGGCTGACGCTGACGCTCCTGACGATCGTCTTCCTCCCGATCTCCGACCCGGTGATCACGGCGATCAACGAGGCCCTGCGCCGTCCGTTCCTGGCCGGGGTCCGGGCGGCCGGGGGTGGCGACTCGATCGCGTACTTCGAGTCGGCGCTGAGCGGCCTCGCCGGTCCGCTGGCCTTCCTGGTCGTCGTCGTCCTGCTGACCGCGACGGCCTCCCGGCGGGCCGAGGCGATCCGCCGGTTCGCCTGGCTGTCCGGTCTCGGCCTCGCGGTTCTGGTGACCCGGCTGGGCGGCGGGCTGGTCGCCGCCAGTTACGGGCCGGAGGCCGTCCACGCGGTTCTCGGCCCGCTGAACGACCTCTACGCCTTCCTGGTCTTCCTGGCCGCGACCAGCGTCCAGATCGTGCTGGCCGAGCGCCAGGGACGGCGGCCGGCCGTGGGCGTCGTCCGCGGACGACCGGTCGGCCGGGCCCGGGTCGCGCTCGTCATCGTCACCGCGACGGCGGTCGCGGTGGCCTGGCTCGGCCTGTCCACCGACCGTCGGTCCGACCTGCTGTCCGGCGCCGAGACCACGGCCGAGACCTGGAGCGCGCGATGACCGCGAACGACCTGGCCCCGGCCGAGAGGCCGGTGGCGGCCGCCGCCGTACCCTCCCGCCTGTCGGCGCGCGACCGGCTCTCGACCGGCCAGCGGGTGACGTTCGTCGTGGTGGCGGTCGTGCTGGTCGCCGGCCTGACGCTGGCGACGATGCCGACGCTGGTCGTTCTCGTCGCGGTGATCAGCGTCGCCTACCTGGCGATCTTCGCCGAACGGCTGATCCTGCTCCGGAAGGCGCTGACCGACCCGGGGACGCTCACGATCACGCCGGAGGAAGCGGCGGCCGTTCCCGACTCGGACCTGCCGATCTACACCGTGCTGATCCCCGCCTACCGGGAGCCGCAGGTGCTCCCGCACCTGCTGCACGCCATCACCGAGCTCGACTACCCACCGGACAAGCTCGATGTGATCCTCCTGCTCGAGGAGGACGACGAGGAGACCTACGCGGCCGCGACCGCGGTGGACCTGCCCGGCTACTTCCGCGTGCTGCGGGTGCCGTACTCCGAGCCGCGAACCAAGCCCAAGGCCTGCAACGTCGGGCTGGAACTGGCCCGGGGCACGCTGGTGACGATCTTCGACGCCGAAGACCGGCCCGAGCCGCTCCAGCTCCGCCGGGCCGCGGTCGCGTTCGCCGACCTGCCGCCGGGCGTCGTCTGCCTGCAGGCGAAGCTCGCCTACTTCAACCACGACCAGAACATCATCACGAACTGGTTCACCACCGAGTACGCGATGTGGTTCGAGCAGATGCTGCCCGGGCTGGTCCGGCAGGACGCCCCGATCCCCCTCGGCGGGACGTCGAACCACTTCCGGACCGACGTCCTGCGTCGGCTGGGCGGGTGGGACCCGTTCAACGTGACCGAAGACGCCGACCTCGGCGTCCGGTTGCACCGCGCCGGGTACCGGACGCTCGTCCTCGACTCGGTCACGCTGGAAGAGGCCAACAGCGACGCGATCAACTGGTTGAAGCAGCGTTCCCGCTGGTACAAGGGCTACCTGCAGACGTGGCTGGTGCACTCCCGGCATCCGATCCAGCTCACCCGCGAGATCGGGCTGCTCGGCCTGCTGCGGTTCAACCTGTTCGTCGGGGGAACGCCGCTGCTCGCGCTGCTGAACCCGGTGCTGTGGGCGCTCACCCTGATGTGGTTCGTCGGGGAGCTGGGGTTCATCGATCGGCTCTTCCCGACCTGGTTGTACTTCATCGGGCTGGCCTGTCTGGTCCTCGGCAACTTCACGTTCGTCTACTGCAACGTCGTGGCCGCGCGGGTGACCGGCATTCCGTCGCTCGTGTCGCGGGCGCTGCTCTCCCCCGCCTACTGGGTGCTCATGTCGCTGGCCGCCTGCAAGGCGCTCGTGCAGCTGGTGGTGGCCCCGTCGTTCTGGGAGAAGACGACGCACGGCCTGGGCGCGACGGTTCCGGTCCCGGTGACCTCCGAGGTGACCCATGCCAACGCTTGATCAGGACGGCCCCACCCGGGTCCTGGCCCCGGTCCGTCCTTCGTCGGAGCGCCCGGACCGGGTGGCACCGTGGCGTCGGCCGGGCGTCCTGCTCTTCGCGGCCGCCGCCGCGCTCTACCTCGCCGGTGGCCTGTGGCTGAGCCTGTCGGCCGACAGCGTCATGTCGGACGCGTTGAGCCGCACCGCCAACGGCTACTACCCGGTGTTCAGCCGGGACCCGCACCTGGCCGCGATCGGCTTCGTCTGGAACCCGCTGCCGTCGCTGGTCGAGCTCCCGATGCTGCTCCTGACGCCGCTGTGGGGGGCGATCGCGAACCACGGCGTCGCTGCGATCGTCCAGTCGGCGCTGTTCATGGCCGGCGCGGTCTACCAGGTGCAGCGCTCGATGGACGCGCTCGGTGTGGGCCGGCGGGTCGGCTGGGTGCTCACCGCACTGTTCGCGCTGCACCCCGAGATCGCCTACTACGGAATGAACGGGATGAGCGAAGCCTCGTACCTGTTCTTCCTGCTCCTCGCCGTCCACCAGCTGATCCGCTGGATCACGTCCGGACGGTCGAACTCGCTCGCCGCGGCCGGGCTGGCGCTCGGCGCGGCCTACCTGACCCGATACGAGTCGGTCGCGGCCGGCTTGGCCGCCACCGTCGCGGTGGCGCTGATCAGTTACGCGCGGGCCGACGGTTCCCGCGCCTTCCGGTGGGCGACCGCACGGGCCGACGCGGTGGTCCTCGCGACCCCGTTCGTGTTCTCGGTGACGACCTGGGCGCTGACCAGCTGGCTCATCGTCGGCTCGCCGTTCGCGCAGTTCACGTCCGTCAACGGGAACACCGCGCAGACGAAGCTGGCCTCGGCGGGCATCAACGCGATCGTCGGGCAGCCCGGTGGCGCGTTGAGCTACCTGCTGCACCAGTCCTGGGTGCTGCAGCCGTTCGGGATCGTGCTGATCGTCGCCGCGGTGGTTCGGTGCTGGTACCGGCGGGACCCGGTGCTGCTCGCGCCGGTCTCGGTGCTGGCCGGTGCGTACGGCTTCTCGGTGCTCGCGCTGCTGGCCGGCCAGACGTTCGGCTGGTTGCGGTTCTCGATCACGATCGTGCCGCTCGTCGTGTTCGCCGGTGCGATCCTGCTGCGACCGGCGCCGGCGCGCTCTGTGCTCGGGGATCGCGTCGATGCGCGGGTTGCTGCTGTGGTGGTGGTCGTGCTGCTCGGCGTCGCGTTGCCCGCGGCGGCCCACGGCATGCTCAACCCGGGGCTGGCGCGGGAGGAGTCGTACTTTCTCACCGGGATCTTCGCTCCCGACCGGGCCAGCAAGGAGCAGAAGCAGGTCCGGCACCGGTACGAGCAGGACCGCACGCTGGCCGGCTGGCTCGACCGTCAGCACCTTCCCGAGGGCGCGGTGCTCCTCGATGCGGCCGTCGGCTACGACGTCGTGCTCTCGTCGGAGCGCCCGCGGCAGTTCGCGATCACCCCCGACCGGGACTTCCCTCTGCTGCTCGGCGACCCCGGCGCCCACGGCGTCCGCTACCTGGTGACCCGGCCGGTCGCGACCGGCGCACCGGCCGACGCGATCAGCGACGCCTACCCCGACCTCGCCCGCAATCCGTCGTTCGAGTTGGTGCGGGTCGAACCCAACCGCGGAGACCTGCCCGCGTGGCACGTCTACGCCGTGCGTTAGCCGCGTTCGGAAGGAGAGCTTCGATGGCGACTTTATGCGTGATCCCCACCTACAACGAGGCCGAGACCATCGTTCCGCTGTTGACCGCCCTGCTCACCACCGCACCCGACGTCGACGTCCTCGTGGTGGACGACGGCAGCCCGGACGGCACCGCGCGGCTGGTCGAGCGCCTGGCCGGAGAGCGTCCGCAGGTGCACCTGCTCGAGCGGACGGCCAAGGAGGGCCTGGGCGCGGCCTACCGGGCCGGGTTCGCCTGGGGGCTGAGCCACGGCTACGACCTGCTCGTCGAGATGGACGCCGACCTGTCGCACGACCCGGACGAGCTGCCGACGCTGCTGGCCGCCGTCGAGGCCGGTGCGGACCTGGTGATCGGGTCGCGGTACGCGCCGGGCGGCTCCACCGTGGGCTGGTCGAAGTCCCGTCGGGCGCTGTCCCGGGCCGGGAACCTCTACGTCCGTGCGCTGCTCGGGCTGCCGGTCCGCGATTCGACCGCCGGCTACCGCGTGTTCCGCCGCGAAGTTCTCGAGCGTCTGCCGGTTGGTGCCCTGACGACCAGCGGCTACTGCTTCCAGATCGACACGGTCTACCGCGCGTGGCTGGCCGGGTTCCGCGTCGTCGAGGTCCCGGTGACGTTTCGGGAGCGGGTGGCCGGCTCGTCGAAGATGTCCCGGCGCATCGTGACCGAGGCGATCGGCCAGGTGACCCGCTGGAGCTGGACGAACCGCCGCCGCGGCCCGAGGACGGCCGGCCCGGCAGTCGCGGGGGTGGCTGGGGTGGGCGGCGGTTCGGCGGCGCCGGCGGCGGCGCGGACGACGCCGTGACCGCGGTCGTCCAGCGGCCACCGTCGCGCCAACGACGGTGGGTGCAGCTCGCCCGGTTCGGGGCGGTGGGCGGCGTCTGCGCGGTCGTCGACCTCGGTGTATTCAACCTGCTGCACTTCGGCGTCGGAATCGGCCCGCTGACGTCGAAGACGCTGGCCGTGGGCGTCGCCACCCTGGCGTCGTACGCGGGCAACCACGTCTGGACCTTCAGCCCCGGACGGGCGGCCCGCCACCACCGCGACCTGCCGGTGTTCGCGGCCCTCAACGGCGCCGGACTGCTGATCGCGCTGGCGGTGCTGGCCCTGGTGAGGTACGGAGCCGGAGTGACCAGCCCGCTCGCGCTCAACGTCGTCGGCAACGGGGGCGGGATCGCGCTCGCCACCGTGTTCCGGTTCTGGTCCTATCGACGGTGGGTGTTCCGCGCCGGTGCCTGATCGCTGCGACACAGCCCGCCGATACACCATCTGGCCAGGGCGACTACCGTGTCGGCATGGACCGGGCCCCTGCGCAGACCACGTACCTACTGGTCGACGGCGAGAACATCGACGCCACGCTGGGCAGCAACATCTTCGGCGGTCGCCGGCCGAGTCCGCAGGAACGGCCGCGCTGGGAGCGGGTCCGGGACTTCGCCAGCGAGACCTGGGACCGCCCCGTCAAGGCCCTGTTCTTCCTCAACGCCAGCTCGGGCCAGCTCCCGCTCCCGTTCATCCAGGCCCTGCTGGCGCTCGACTACCAGCCGATCCCGCTCTCCGGCTCCACCGGCGAGAAGGTCGTCGACATCGGTATCCAGCGCACGCTCGACGCACTCGTCGACCGCCCCGGCGACGTGCTGCTGGCCAGCCACGACGGCGACTTCTTCGACCAGATCGAGCGCCTGCTGGACGGTAGTCGCCGGGTCGGCCTGCTCGGGTTCCGGGAGTTCGTCAACTCGCGCTTCACCGAGCTGACCGCCCAGGGCCTGGAGATCTACGACCTGGAGGACGACGTCCGCTGCTTCAACGCCCGCCTACCGCGCGTTCGAATCATCGACATCGGCCGCTTCGACCCGCTCCCGTACCTCTAACCCGGCCAGAGGCGCACCGGCGCCGGGATGCGCGAGATGGGCAGCACCCTCGCCGGAGCTGCTGCGGAAGTTCATCTCGCTCGGCGACGCGACCCGCCGGATGGACGGCGCCACCCAGACCTGCGCGGGAAGCGACGTGGCACTGCTCGTGCGGCTGACCCGGGACGGCGCCACGGTCCGGCCGGATCAGCTGACGAAGACGTACTCGTCGGTGGACCTGGAGCAGATGGCCCAGCGGGTGCTACCGGCCATGAACGACGCCGAGTTCGAGGCGGTCATCGACGACCACTACGTCGGCGAGGTGCAGCCGCTGGCCTCACACCGAGGCGAACCTGCTGAAGCTCGGCGAGCAGCGCGTACATCGCGTCCGCGGCGAACCCGCGCGCTGGGCCGCGGTCAAGGAGAGCTACCTGCGCGAGCGGGCCCTCGGCGGCACCGACGACCCGCTCGGCCGCGCGGTCGGCGCGGTGAGCCGGCTTGCCGACCGGGTCCGCCACGTCGAAACCGCGATCACGACGTCGGAACCGCGATCACCCGGCTTCGCACCTGATCCAGTGGTAGCACGGATGCTGCTGGTGAACGACGCGCGGATCGTTTCGAGGCATGCCTCCAGACAACGCGCCCCAGACGTTCACCCCGCTCACCGGGCCCGGCGGCGACGAGCCGGTGCCGATGGACCCCCGCCTCCAGCTGCAGGTGGCGCTGCAGCAGGAGGGCCGGACCAAGCCGGCGACGTTCTCCACCGGCACCGACGAGATCGCGGTCATCGCCAAGGTGTCGAACAAAGAGGCCTTCGAGGCCATGCCCGAGGTGCGGCCGGGCGTACAAGTCGGTGACCCGGCCGCGGACGGCACGGTCATCGTCACCGCTAGGGTGCCGATCACCGCGCTCGAGCTCGTCCGCCGGCAGGACTTCGTCTTCTCGCTGAAGGCCGCGCAACGGCTTCGTCCGCAGCTCGGCGCCACCACCGAGGACGTCGGCGCGCGGCCGGAGAGCTTGCCCGACGGGCAGTGGACCGGCGGGGAGGGCGTGATCGTCGGGATCGTCGACTTCGGTGGCGACTTCGCGCACCGGAACTTCCAGACCGCGACCGGCCGCACCCGGTTGCTCGCGCTCTGGGACCAGAACACCCAGGGCTTCACCGTCGACGGCGACCACCTCTACGGCACCGTCCACGAGCAGGCCGACATCGACGCGGCGCTGGAGAAGGAAGACCCCTACTCGGCGCTGGGCTACACCGTCGCGGACGCCACCCACGGCACCCACGTCATGGACATCGCCGCCGGGAACGGCCGCGGCACCGGGACGCCCGGCGTCGCGCCGGAGGCGGAGCTGATCTTCGTCGACCTCGCGGGCACCGACCTCCCGGCCCAGGGAGCCGGCGTCGTCGGCAGCAGCTTCGGCGACTCCGTGCAGTTGCTCGAGGCGCTCGCCTTCATCTTCGTGCGCGCCGGCGAGACGCCGTGCGTCGTCAACGTCAGCCTGGGGACGAACGGCGGTCCGCACGACGGCACGACGCTGGTGGAGCAGGGCATCGACCGGTTGCTGACCCAGGCGCCGAACCGGGCGGTCTGCCTGGCCGCGGCGAACTCGCACGACGACGGCGCGCACGCGTCCGGAACCGTGCCGGCCACCGGCAGCCTGAGCCTGACCTGGAACATCACGGCCGGCGACCCGACCCAGAACGAGCTCGAGATCTGGTACCCCGGCTCGGCGGCGCTCCGCCTGGAGCTCGTCCGGATCGTTCCGAACCCCGCGGACGGGACGGACCGCCAGGTGACCGTGGGCACGCTGGACCCCGGCCAGAGCGGCACCCTGACGCTCGACGGCGGCCCGGCGATCTTCGCGGCGAACCGGCTGCACGACCCCAACAACGGCGACAACACGATCGGCGTGTTCCTCACCGAAGGCATCACCGGACGCTGGCTCGCCCGTCTGACCAGCACGACCGGGGCCGCGGTGCCGATCCACGCCTGGATCGAGCGGGACGACTCCGGTCGCTCCACGTTCAGCGGACCGCTGCTGGACGACACGCACACGATCGGGTCGATCTCGTGCGGGCGCGAGTCGATCGTGGTCGGCTGCTACGACGCCCACACCCCCGGGACGCCGATCTCGTCGTTCTCCAGCGCCGGACCCACCCGGGACGGACGGCAGAAGCCCGAGGTCTCCGCGCCGGGCGCCCGGGTCGTCGCCGCGCACTCGCAGTCGGTCAGCGGCGTCACCAGGAAGTCCGGGACGAGCATGGCCAGCCCGGCGGTGACCGGCGTCGTCGCCAACCTGCTGGCCGAGGTCGTCGTCCGGCAGAAGCGGTCGCTGACCATCGACGAGATCCGGACGCTGCTGATCTCGACCGCCCGCGGCAGCCTGCCGGCCGCCGGGGCCTGGGATCCGCAGTACGGGTTCGGGCGCGTCTCGGTTCCCGCCTTGCTCGACGCCGTCAGCGAGCCCCCTCCCGCGTGAGGTCCGCCGCGCTGCGCCGGCCGCGAAGCGTCCGGATCATCAGGAGGACGAGAACGACGGCGATCAGTCCGACGACGACCGTCCCACCGGTGCTGAGGTACTTCTCGACGTTGCGCGCGGCGGAGCCGAGCGCAACGCCGAGGCCGATGTGGACGGCCGACCACGTCGCAGCGCCGAGCGCGGCCGCGGGCAGAAAGCGGTGCGGGCGCAGCCCGGCGCTGCCCGCGGCGGCCGGGGTGAGCGCCCGGACCGCGGGCAGGAAGCGGACGAAGAACACCGCCCAGGCGCCGTGGCGCCGGAGCCCGTCGGCGGCCCGGTCCCAGAGACCGGCGCCGTAGCGGCGGACGAGCCTGGTCTCCCGCAGACGCGGCCCGTAGCGACGCCCGATCAGGTAACCGAGCGAGTCGCCGAGGATCGCGGCCACGGTCACGACCGCCCAGAGTGCGAGGAAGCGAGGCGCGTCGGAGACCGTCGTCGACGCGACGAGCAGGCCGGACTCGCCCGGGACGACGAGGCCCAGGCCGAGCGTGCACTCGCCGAGCACGAGCAGGCCGGCGACCAGCAGGACGACGGTGGGCGGCAAGGTTTGTAACCAATCGAGCATGGGTGGAGCCTCGCAGTGAAAAGGGCCCCTTTCGTCAGGGATCAAGCCGGATTTCAGGGGCTCGTGGTTGGCTGGGGGCATGCTTCCCTGGGACGCCGAAATGGCCGGTCAGCTGCACCGGGAAACGATCACCTCGACGCTGCTCCAGGGAAATCCCCTGGGTGATCCACACGAGCGGCCGATCTGGGTCTACACACCGCCGGGGTATTCGGACGCAGACACCAGGTACCCCGCCGTCTACGTGATCCAGGGCTTCACCGGCCACCTCGCCATGTGGGCGAACCGCTCGGCGTACAGGCAGCCGTTCCCGGAGACCGCCGACGCGGTGTTCGCCTCCGGCGAGGCGCCCGGCTGCATCGTCGTCTACGTGGACGCCTGGACGGCCTACGGCGGGTCACAGTTCGTCGACTCGCCCGGGACCGGGCCCTACCACTCGTACCTCTGCGACGAGGTCGTGCCGTGGGTCGACGCCCGGTACCGGACGCTGGCGCAGCCGGCCTCGCGGGCGATCACCGGGAAGTCGTCGGGCGGGTTCGGGGCGATGATCACGCCGATGCTGCGCCCGGATCTGTTCGGCGCGCTGGCCACGCACGCCGGCGACTCGCTCTACGAGTACGCGTACGTGCCCGAGTTCGCCAAGGCCGTGCGGTACCTGCGGCCCTACGACGGGGACATCTTCCGCTGGTGGGAGGACTTCCGGTCGAGGCCCGCGTTCAGCGGCGACGGCGACGGCACGCTGCTGATCCTGCTCGGGTGCTCGGCCTGCTTCTCCGCCGACGACGACGGGACCGTGCGGCTCCCGTTCGACCCGGTGACGGGCGAGCTGGTGCCGGAGCGGTGGCAGCGGTGGCTCGACTGGGATCCGGTGCGGATGGTCGACACGTACGCCGACGCGTTGCGGTCGCAGCGGGCGATCTGGATCGACGCCGGAACCCGCGACGAGTGGTACCTCGACATCGGCGCGCAGGCGTTCCGGGCCGGCCTGAGCCGGATCGGCGTTCCCGACGATCGCGTGCATTTCGAGCTCTTCAACGCCGGTCACGGGGGCATCGACTACCGCTACCCGCAGGCCCTGGCCTGGCTCGCCCACCGCCTCGAGCGCTAGGGCCCATCAGAACGAGCAGTTCACCAGGTCGCACTCGGGGCCGAGCCGGATCTTGAACGCGCGTTCCACACCCTCGCGGACGTGCGCGGCGAACTCCATCACGTCGGTGGTCGTCGCGCCGCCGCGGTTCGTGACCGCGAGCGCGTGCCGGGTGGAGAGGCCCACCGGTCCGCGGCGGTAGCCGGGCGCGAAACCGGCGTTGTGCACGAGCCAGGCGGCCGCCAGCTTGGTGCCCTGCGGGTCGGGGAACTGCGGGCAGTTCCGCGCTTCCTCCGGCACCTCGGCCAGCACCGGGTTGATGAAGAACGACCCGACGCTCCAGGTGTCGTGGTCGGCCGGGTCGAGCACCATTCCGCGCTGGCGGCGGAGGCCCAGCACCGCCTCGCGCACGTCGGCGGTGCCCGCGGTACCGCCGATCGCCAGGTCCAGAGCGGTCGCCAGCCCGGCGTACTTGATCGGACCGGACTGTTTGCCGGCCTGGAGCCGGAACGTCACGTCGACGACCGCCCAGCGGTCGCTGTGCTTGAAGACGGACTGACGGTGGCTGCCGAACCCCAGCCGCTCGGTGGGCCAGCTCTCGGTCTCGCCGGTCTCCCGGTCGAGGACCGTGACGGTCTCGAGGACGTCCGACGTGAGCGCGCCGTACGCGCCGACGTTCTGGATAGGGGTGCCCCCGACCAGGCCCGGTATGCCGGACAGGCACTCCAGGCCGGCCAGGCCCTCGTTGATCGTGAGCTCGACCAGCTGGTCCCACCCGACGCCGGCAGCCGCGGTGACGCGGGTGCCGTCGAGGTCGATCTCGCTCGACGCGACCTTGATCACCGGCCCGGGCCAGCCCTGATCGCCGACGACGAGGTTCGAGCCGCCGCCGATGATCAGCGCTGCTCGGCCGGTGCCGCGGACCGTCTCGACGAGCTCGGAGGTGGACGTGGGGACGTGCAGCTCCCCGACCGGGCCGCCGACCCGCATGGTCGTGAGGTCGGCAAACGTAACGGACAAAACGATCCAACCTCGCGCGGGGGTATGACCACGCAACTTTACCGCGGGGGCCGGTGGGCACCGATTCGCGTGATCGTCTCGGCCGCTTCGATCAGCAGGCGGCGGGCCGACCGGATGCCCGACAGCGTCTCCTGGAGGAGGTACTCCGCCGTCTCGGGACGGTCCCCCCACTCCGCGCCGAGGCCGATCACGTCCGGCTCCAGCCCGTACGGCAGGTACAGCAGCCGGAGCGCGTCGAACGTCTGGAACGGAACGAACACCCTCGTCGTGACGACCAGCACCCGCTCGCCGGCCTTCGGGCCGGCCGAGCGGGCCCACAGGTCGAACGTGTCCGACGTCTGCGGGCGGTGCGGAGGGCGGCCGGTGCCGGCCGAGTACGCGCGGGCCCGGAGGGCTCCGGACGAGTCCACCAGGTCGACGCGGCGCTCGTGGGTGAAGGCCGGGGGCGTGTCCGGGGCGTGCGTCGAGTCGCGCCGGGGCCAGGCCGGGCACGGATCGGCGTCGGACGCGCACCCGCACACGAACTCGACCGCCACCGGGTGC
Organism: Cryptosporangium phraense; assembly: GCF_006912135.1. Classification (NCBI taxonomy): domain Bacteria; kingdom Bacillati; phylum Actinomycetota; class Actinomycetes; order Cryptosporangiales; family Cryptosporangiaceae; genus Cryptosporangium; species Cryptosporangium phraense. The sequence continues at coordinate 34,248 of NZ_VIRS01000043.1, forward strand.
AGCCCGAACTCGGTCTGGGCCGCGCCGACCATCAGGTCGAACTCGTCGGTCGCGCCGGGCGCGTAGGTGTCGGCCACCGGTTGCTCGGGCGGCTGCTCGGTGAGGAACCGCGGGCTGCCGAGGAAGCTCAGCTCGCCCAGGTCGACGCCGTTCCGTTGCAGCTGGGCCGCATACCTCGCGCGCAGCAGCGGGGACCGGTAGCCACCGCCGAGCACCAGCGTCCGGTCGTAGCTCCGGTGCCTCGGCTCGCTGGTGCCGACCAGCCCGAGCGTGGTCGCGAACTCCAGCACCTGCTCGCGCACCGCGTCGCTGAAGTCGGCGGTCCGGGCCTGCGAGCGCTCCCGGTACGCGCCGGCTGGGTCGTCGCGGAAGTTGAAGTCGTCGGCGACCTCGCGTTCGATCGCCAGCGTCCGGCGGAGGAGGTCGACCTGTCCGGCCGACAGGCCCGGAACGGTCGGCGACGCGACCCAGTCCGGCAGTTCCTCGTTCAGGTGCAGCCAGAGGTCGTCGCCGCCCCGGCGGTCGGCCGGGAGCCGTTCGCCGAACAGCGCGATCAGCCCGGCCATCGCGTCGCTGAGCAGCCAGGCCCCGGCCGTCGAGAACACTTCCGCAGCTCGGTCGGGCACCCCGCGCTCGATCACGCCCCGAGGCTAGCGTCCGACGACCGGCTCGGCCGCCTCGACGAGAAGGCAGCACCGACGACGTCACCGACCGGGCCGGGGGTCATCGCCGGGACGGGCTGATCACGGCCTTGGTTGGGGGCGCGGGCCGCGGGCCGCGGAGATAGCGCCAGGGGCCGGCGAGCATCCCCCGGCGGCTCGCGCCCAACAGCTCACGCGGGAAGTCGCCTCCCGCCCGGAAGTCCCTGAACACCCGCGGGAGCAACCGGATCAACGCGAGGAGCACCCGAGGCTCGGACCGGATCAGCGCCACATAGAACGCGGTCAGCCCGGCACCATACGCCGCCAGCTGATTCCACAAGCCGTCCAGGTCAGCTCGGTGCACCCGCCGGACCAGCGCCGACGGCCGGTACAGCGTCGTCGCGCCGCCGCGCAGGAGACGACTGAACATCAGCGTGTCCTCGCCGCCCTGGGCCGGAGTTCCGGCGCCGAGCGCCTCGTCGAACCCGCGGAGCTTCCGCAGCGCGGCCAGCCGGAACGCCATGTTCGCGCCGAGGCCGAAGGCCGGCAGCGGGTACAGCGGGCTCTCCCCGCTCAGCGGCCCGAACTCGTCGGCGACGAACCCGCGCCCCTTGCTGTGGCCGCCGAACCGCTCGAACCAGACCTGGGCGTCGGTACGAAGCTCGGCCGGGACGACCGCGCCGGACACCGCCGCGGCCGCCGGGTTCTCGACGAACGCGCGAACGACCTCGGCGACCCAGTGCGGGTCGGCGCGCACGTCGTCGTCGGTCCAGGCGACGATCCGCTCCCCGGGCTCACCAGCGAGCGCCGCGATCGCCGCGTTCCGGGCCCGCGACAGCCCCGGGCCCGGCTCGACGACGTACCTGAGCGCCAGCCGCGGTGCGAACTCGTCGACGACGTGCCGGGTGCGGTCGCTGGTCGGCGCGTTGTCCACGACCAGGACGTCGAACCGGTCGAAGTCCTGGTCGGTGAGGCTGATCAGGCAGTCGCGCAGGGCGTCCGGGCGCTCGCGGGTGCAGATCACGACCGTGACCGGCGGGGCGAAGTGGAGCGCCCGGGTCCGTCCGGCCAGATACGGCGGCGTGCCGGTGATCGCGGTCAGCGCCAGGCCGTCGGCGGTCAGGTCGTGCACCGTGAGCCCGACCAGCGCGAGCCGCTCCCCGAGCGCGTGCCCGGCTTCGGCCCGGATGCCGGCCAGCAGCGCGTCCGGCGCGAGGTCGTCGGACAGGTCCAGCGTCACCATCGCCAGCGGCTCGGTGAACAGCCGGACGATCACCCAAGCCGCGTCGCGCCGGTGCCCCAGCGTGTCGAGGGCGTGCACGAACGGCAACGGCGCGGAGAGCTCGACGTCCAGCACGACGCCGGGGATGCGGGTCATCGGAAGTCCTCAGGCTCGCGCCGAGGTCCGTAAATGGGGAGTCACGGCCTCGACATCGGCCGCCGGGCGGGCGTCCTTAGGGCCGAACCGCTCGCGCACGACCGTCACCAGCACGCGCCAGCCGTCGCGTAACGTCGGCCGGTTGCTCTCGCCGGTGAGGACCTCAACGACGACGAGGTCGGCCCGGCCGACCCGGATGTTCATCAGGGTCGCGACCTCAGGGCCGTCGCCCCAGCGGGCCCCTCCGACGTGGGCGGGCGGGAGGCCGAAGGCCGGGATCACCGTCCGGCGGAACGCGCTGACGCCCCGGCGCCCCTTGACGTAGTCGGCCCCGTTGTCGAGCGCCTGCAGGAAGGCCCCGATCTCGTTCGGGTCGGTCGAACCGTCGGCGTCCAGCACGACGATGTAATCGCCGGTCGCCGCCTCCAAGCCGGCCGCCAGCGCGTTGCCCCGGCCCTGGCGGGTCGGGCGGATCACCCGCGTACCGGGGGCGTCGACCGGGCCCGCGTCGATCAGGAGGACCTCGGTGACCGAGGTCGGCAGGGCAGCGAGGACGGTCGGAATGGTGCGGGCGTCGTTCATCGCCGGGACGACGACGCTGACCGTTCGCTTCATGGGTGCCCCTGCCTCGTGGTGTCACGAGGAGAGATCAAGTAAGGGATGTCCCTGATACTTCGGGCATTTGTGACGGCGGGCACATTGCTCCGACGCGGGACACTTGGGATATGAGTGTGATACGCCTTCTGCTCAACATCATCTGGCTGGTCTTCGCCGGCTTCTGGCTGGCGGTGGGCTATGTGATCGCCGGGCTGATCTGCTGCCTGCTGATCGTCACGATTCCGTTCGGTGTCGCCTCGTTCCGGATCGCCGGGTACGTGCTGTGGCCGTTCGGGCGCGAGATGATCCGCAAGCCCGGCGCCGGCGTCGGGGCCGGGTTCCTGAACGTCATCTGGTTCGTGGTCGCGGGCTGGTGGCTCGCGCTGGGGCACCTGTTCACCGCGGCCGCGCTGGCCGTCACGATCATCGGTATCCCGATGGCCTGGGCCAACATCAAGCTGATCCCGATCTCACTGGTGCCGTTCGGCCGCGAGGTCGTCGACAGCGACCGGCTGGTGTTCGCGCCACGCGTACCGGCCGGTCAGCACTGACACCGTTCCCCAGGCCGTCGCCAGGAGCAGAAACAGTCCGACCGCGGCGGCCGTCAGCACCGGGTCACCGGTGCGGGCGGCCAGCCCGGTCGTCCCGGTGACGAGCGTGCCGACCGGGAACGTGAAGCTCCACCAGGGGAGCCCGAACGGGATGCGTTCACGCAGCGTCAGCGCACTCACCAGGACCAGCCAGAACATCGCGAATCCCCACACCGGGAGGCCGAATTTCGTGGCGGCGGCCGGGTCGAGCAGGTTCATCGCGGTGATCGACTGGCCGAGCGGGCCGAGCACGATCCACAGCGTCGGAATCAGCCGGGCCGGGGTCGGGGCCTGGGTGAGCAGGTGGCCCCAGAGGTGGGCGATCATGAGCAGCGCGGCGATCAGGCTCGCCCCGAACATCGCCAGGCAGAGCGTCCGCAATTCCGGAACGTGCGGGATCAGCAGGGCGCCGTTGGCGGCCGAGACCATCGGCGGGACGACCGGCATCAGCCAGCCGCCGAAGGCGGCGCTCTTCTCCGGACGGGTGATCATCCGGTACGGGATCGCGACCGCGGTGGCGAGCCCGGCGATCGTGCCGACGGTCCAGAGGACCAGGTCGATCGCGACCGCGGCCCGCAGGCCGATCCAGTCGGACCCGAGCAGCAACGTCCCGCCGCCGACCGTCATCAGCGCCATCGGCGGCGCGCCGTAGAACTGCATCATGACCGGGTCCGCCCGGTGGGCGGCTGAGGCCTTCCACTGCCATGCGGACGCTACGCCGAGCGCGACGAGCAGGATGGCGGCGGCGGCCCAGACGAGCTGCGCGGCGGTGCGGAGGCCGGGGGGCTGGATCGGCAGCCCGGCCGCCGAGATGGCCACGATGCCGGTGCCCATGACCGCGGCGAACCAGTTGGGGGTCACGCCTCGGGGAATCCCGGCGGCCGGGTGGCCGGGCGCGGCGGCGGCCGGGTGGCCGGGCGCGGCAGCGGCCGGGTGGCCGGGCGCGGCAGCGGCCGGGCTGGCGGCCGGGTGGGCGAGGAGCGTGGTCATGTCGCCAGACTGCGACCGGCTTCGGCGGGGCGGTAGGGGCCGATCCGAGCTGAGCTCATAGTCTGCGGTTATGCCTCTACCGTCGCTGTTCGCCGACCTCGGCAGCTTCGACCTGCTGCTGTCGGTGGCGCGACTGGGCAGCGTCGGCCAGGCCGCGCGCGAACACGGCGTCTCGCAACCGGCCGCCTCCGCGCGCCTGCGCCAGCTGGAACGACGGCTCGGCGTCGCGCTGCTGAACCGCACCCCACGCGGTTCGACGCTCACCGGCGAGGGCGCGCTCGTCGCGGACTGGGCCCGCACCGCGATCGAGGCGGCCGAGGCGCTCGCGGCCGGCGTCGGCGCGCTCCGGGTGGCGCACGACAGCACGCTCCGGGTCGCCGCGAGCCAGACCGTGGCCGAGTACCTGCTCCCCGGCTGGCTGGTCGCGGTGCGGTCCGCCCACCCGGCGCTGGGAGTGACGCTCAACGCGATGAACTCGGCCGACGTCGCCCAGCGGGTGCTGGCCGGCGACGTCGACCTGGGCTTCGTCGAGGGACCGGACCTGCCGGCCGGGCTGCACGCGGAACGCGTGCACTCCGACCGGCTGACCGTGATCGTGGCTCCGGGACACCCATGGGGGCGTCGGCGGCGGGGCATCACGATCGCCGAGCTGGCGTCGACGTCGCTGGTGTCGCGGGAGGCGAGTTCCGGCACCCGGCGGGCGCTGGAGAGCGCGCTGGTCGGCTCCGGGATCGAGCGCATCGCCCCGCCGCTGCTCGAGCTCTCGTCCACGACCGCGATCAAGCACGCGGTCGCCGCGGGCAGCGGGCCCGCCGTCCTGAGCTCGCTGGCGATCGCCGGGGAGCTCGCGTCCGGGGCGCTCGTCGAGATCGCGGTCCGGGCCGAGCCCGGGCAACCGCCGCTCGGCCTGCGCCGAGAGCTGCGCGCGGTGTGGCCGATCGGCCGGCAGCTGTCCGGGCCGGCCCGGGATCTGTACGCGATTGCCCGCAAATAGTGGCCGCCGCCGGTTGCCGCCGCGGGCGGGAACGACAAGGATGTAAGACGTGCTGGAACTGGGTCTGTCGTTAGCCGTCGCCGCGATCGCGGTCGTTCTCACGGTTGCCCTGGTCACCACGTTCTTACCGGTCGGCGCGGGCCTCGGCGGCGTCGCGGTCACGTTCCTCGGGCTCTCCGGCGCGATGTCCGGCTACTCGGCCTGGCGCTGGGTGCGGTGGGTCCGCTCGCGCGTCGAGCGCATGCACTGGTCGGTGGTGGCGGCGCTGGGAGCCGGGGTCACGGCCTCCGAGCTCTTCGCGATGACCCGCCTGGCCACCGACCCGCTGGTCGGCAGCTACCAGCAGCTCTCCGGTCTGGCCGGGTTCAGCCTGCTGGCCGCGCTCACGCTCGCGATCACCGGCGTCACCAGCCTGGGCATCCACCACCGGGCGATGACCGACCGGGCCATCGACGGCTGGGCCCAGCGGCGCTTCAGCCGCCTCGTCGCCGCCTGAGTCTCGAAAACGAGTAGCCGCCCCGGACGGGGAGTCCCCAGGGCGGCTACCGATTCCTCCAGTGTCCTCAGCAGGCCACCGAACCGCTGCCCCTCCCCCAACTACAGGCGTCGATCTGCTTCCCGGCCGCGTTGCGCAGGTACGCGGCATCACCGGTGTTGTTCCAGATGTAGTTGCCGGAATTCCAGTACCGGTGGCTGGCCGTGTTGGTGCCCCGCCCGGTGTGCAGCCAGAGCGTCGCGCCGGCCTTGAGCGTCACGGTTCCGGTGAACGTGTAGACGTGGTTGGCCTTGTCGCGAACCGTCCAGCGGGAGAGATTGACGGTCGCCTTGGACGTGTTCTTGAGCGTCACGTACTCGGCGTTCAGGCTCGCGTTGGTGCGGGTGTCCTTGCCCGGTGAGTCGTAGTAGGCCCGGGTGAACGACACCACCGGTGCAGCGGAGGCCGGCGCGGCCGGGATGAGTACGGCGGCGGCCGGGATCAGCACGGCGGCGGCGGCCGAGGCCAGAATTGAGCGCAGCATTTGTCAGTGCCCCTCGTCGTCGAAAAGCAGCGCGGAGGCGCTGACTGTAGTGAGAGGCGCCGACTACCGGCGTCGGGCTGCCGGACGCATTTGCGTCACCGGCCGGAAGAAAAACTCTGGCGATTCAGCCCGGCCCGTCGGACCGCCCACCGAATCGCGCTCTGCTATGCGCCCTATCCACAGCGCGATCGCAATTTTCTCCTCCCTGTGCACAACGGACTTTTGGCCGTGGGGTTTCTTAGCGTCGGGGGCATGACGAACGTGATTGCCGACGACGGCGTGCCGGTGGATTTCGAGCCCGACGCGCAGCACGTCCTGCTGACGACGCTCAGCGCCGTTCTCGCGGGCCGCAGCGCCCGCCCGGCGTACCGGATCGCCTCGCGCCTGCTGGAGCGCGAGCAACAGGGCTCGTTCGACCTGGCCCCGGGCGACTCGGTCCTGATCGGCGAGGCGGTGGCGATCGGGCTGGTGCTCGAGTTCCGACACAGCGAGAAGCCGCCAGATCCGGTAGCCGCCGTGCGCTGGGTGCGAGATCAACTAGGTGCCGAACACGGCCGCCGCGCCCAGCGGGTGGCGGGCCTGCTCGACCACCCGGACGCGCCGTCATGGACCGAGGTACAACCACCGGCCGAGGGAGAAGAACCGCTGCTCCCGGCCCTGGTGCTGCTACTGGCGGGAGTGGCCGCGACGAACTCGACCTGAGCCGCCGCTCGTAGGAGGCGGGCCCCCCACGGTCCGCCGCCACGAGCGCGTGTGCGGGCGGTATTGGAGGCCCGCCACTACGGGCGCGAGCCCGAATACGGGTGCCGCATCGTCGACGGACCCGGGCGCCAGACGGTCGACCGCCGCCGACGCGTGCCGCATGGCCCGCCACCACCGGCGCAAGTGCGGGCGCGCGGGCCCGGTCCGCGTCCAGACGGTCTGCCACCACGGGTCCGGACGCCAAGCAGTCGGCTACCGCGTGCCCGGGCCGCACTGCCGCCGCCATCACCGCGTGCCCGGGCCGCACTGCCGCCGCCATCACCTCGCGCCGGGGCGAGCGTGAGTCCAAGCAGGCCGCCGTGCGCGGGCGCGGGTGCCATGCGGTCGACCGTCGCGGGCTGATGCCGCAGCTTCCGCCGCCGTGGCCGCAGACACGGGTCCGCGTAGCGGTACCGGGTACCGGGTAGCCCGCCCACTACGGGCATGGACGCCAAACGGTCAGCCACGGGGGCAAGAGTTCAGGTCCGGACAGTCCGCCACCGTAGCCGCGGGCCCGAGTCCGGGTTCGGCTCGTCGTCCGCCGCCGCGAGCGCGAGTCCGGGTTCGGGTCGTTGTCCGCCGCCGCGGGCGCGGGTCTGGGTTCGGGTCGTCGTCCGCCGCTGCGGGCGCGAGTCCGAACCTTGGCCCGAATCCGGGCCAAGGCCCGAGTCCAGGTCCAGGTCCACGTCTTGGCCCGAGGCCGGGTCCGGGGTCTGGGTCCGGACGGTCTACCGCCACCGCCACCGCCGTCGCCGTGGGCGCGTGGCGGGCGGTCGGCCGCCGGGCGCATGTCGCCGGTCAACCGCCGCTGGCACGGGTGCCGGGCAGCGGCCCGTGCGTATTGCGTCGCCCCGGTCAGTCCGGTCGGTCCGGTCAGGCCGGTCAGGCCGGTCAGGCCGGTCAGGCCCGTCAAACCGGTCAGGCCCGTCAAGCCGGTCTGGTCGGCCAGGCCTCGCAAGTGCAGCCGGCATCAGACGCCATCCGGCCGCGCCGGCCAGCCACGGAGCCGACCCGTACAAGTTCTGGCCAAGAAGGTCTGCGGGTCGTCCCGCGTCTACCGCCCACCTGCCTCAAAGGCGGAATCTCGCCGAGCTCCCGCCACCAGCCGACCGAATCACCCACCTCAGACGCCGCAGCCCAACGCGGAATCGCCCGCGAGAACCGTGTCCCCCCAAACGCCTACGCGAGGAAAGCTCGCACGAAGTCGTACTTGTTATCGCTGGAACCGGCACAAGCATCCGACGTCGCATCAGCCTCATTCCCATCACCACAAGGCTGATCCCGCGCAATCTGCCACATAGACACCCAAGCCGCCCCCACCGACCGCGCGAACGCGCTCAACTGCCGGGCGTCCGACTCCGTGAAGACCTCGGTCGACGGCTCGTTCACACCGATCAACGTAGTGACCGCTACCCGCGACCAAGCCTCCGCCGACGACAACCCGAATACGCTCTTGACCTGCGCGTGCGTGCCCTTCATCGACTGGATCGCGTAGTACCCCATCTTGCCGTCCGGGTCGGGCGCAGCCGACTCGCCGAAGTCCATCGCCATCACGTTGACCGCGTGGATCGTCGCGCCGTTGCTGGCTGCGCTGTTCAGCAGGCTCAAGCCGGCCGACGTCAGCCCACTGGGGTTGACCGGCAGCGTCACCGACACGTCGAGCGTCTTGCCGGCCGACGAGGCGTTCCGCTGCATGATCGCGATCGCCTTCGAGCGGCGGTCGTTGGCGTCGGTGTCGGAGAGCACACCGCCCTCGATGTCGAAGTCCACTTTGCTCACGCCGAACTCGTCGATGACGCCCTGGTACGCCGACGCGAGCTCATCGGCCGACGAGCAGGAAGCCGCCAGCTCGGTGCCCGACTCGCCACCGAACGAGATGCGCACCGACCCGCCGGCCGCTCGGTAGGCCGCCACCCGGGCCTTGATCGTCGCGTCGCCGACCGACGTCGAGCCGCCCCAGCTCGCGGTGCAGCCGTCGCCCGACACGATGAACGCCAGGTTGAGGTGCTTGATCCCGGCGGCGCGAACCGCGAGCAGGTCGACCGCCGGGTACTGCAGCAGATCGACGTAGGGCGCGAACTCGGTGCCGTTCGACGCGGTCTTCTTCGGCGTCGGCGACGCCTTGCCCACGCCCGGGGCCGGGTGCGAGCGACGCACGTGCCGGGCCGGGCTCTCCGTCGACGGCGCCGGCTCGGTGGAGGGTTCCGGGTGCCTGCACGCGTCCGACCGGCACGAGGCCAGCTCGCTCTCGCCGCCGCCGTCGAACGGCGACCCCACGGCCGCGTAGGCGCCGGCCGTCGTCATCACGATCCCGAGGACGAGTCCGACGGGAATGAGTAAGCGTCTGGTCGACCGGGCGACGCGGCGGCGGTGAACGCCGGTGGCCGCTCTTCTGCTCGCTCTATGCGAGCCCGCGGTGACCTGGGCCTGTTCCGGGCCCGGCAGAGGGGGTCGCACGGGTTGTGACTCCTGAGGTGGCGGTTCTTTCGTGGTGAACCTTATCGGTCCAGACCCAGGGCGAACCTCCCTCGAAAACGGAACATGCGATTGCCTTAAGGCAGCATTAGGTTCATATCTAGGATTCGCACAGCCGTGTCATGGCCCAAAATCTGACAGAACCGGATCAGGCCCCCGACCAGCTCCCTAGTGGACGGTGAAGGATGTAACCCTCGTTACACTGCGCGCCATGGGTGGTTCGGAGAACGTCGAGATCGACACGTCAGTGGTGCACTCCGCGCGACGGTACGATTACTGGCTCGGGGGCAAGGACAATTTCGCGGCCGACCGCGAATCCGGTGACGCGATCGCGAGCCGGTTTCCGTCGGTGCCATTGGCCGCGCAGGAGAATCGTAAATTCCTCCGGCGGGCCGTGACGTACCTGTCCAAAGAGGTGGGCATTCGTCAGTTCCTGGACATCGGGACGGGCATTCCGGCCGCGAACAACACCCACGAGGTCGCGCAGTCGATCGCGCCGGAATCGCGCGTGGTCTACGTCGACAACGACCCGATCGTGCTCGTGCACGCGCGCGCCCTGCTCTCCAGCAGTCCGGAGGGCGCCACCGCGTACCTGGACGCCGACTTCCACGAGCCGGAGCGGATCCTCGAGGACCCGGACCTGCAGCGGGTCCTCGACCTGTCCCAGCCGGTCGGACTCATGCTGATCGCGATCCTGCACTTCATGAAGGAGGCGGACCGCCCGTACGAGAACGTCGCCCGGCTGGTCGACGCGCTGCCCTCGGGCAGCCACCTGACCGTGACCAACGCCACGCTCGACTTCGCCGCTCCCCAGGACGCGGCCGACGCCCGAGCGATGCTCGGGCACGAGATGGAGTGGCGGTCCAGCGCCGAGCTGGCCCGATTTTTCGACGGGATGACGCTGATCGAGCCGGGCGTGGTGCCGGTGAGCGAGTGGCGCCCCGAGGAGACCGACCGGCCGGCCCCGGCCCAGGTCTCGTCGTACGGCGCGATGGGGGCGAAGTAAGGGACAGGCGTTGGCCGCTCTCGAGCTCAGCCGCGGGCGGCACGCGGGCCCCCTCGCCGCCAAGTCCTAAGAGGACCCCTCCGAACTTTAGCCGCATTTAAAGAATAGCCAGCAACCTTTTTTCAATTTCCCGCCATCCGAATAGCAGCCGGTTGACGTGCACTTTTCCCTGGCTAATATTCGAATTGCTTCCCGAGCAACCCCAAAAAACTTGACGCTGACTACGCACCCGGCAGCGTCGAGAGGAGGTGGAAGGCGTGCCCGTTCGGCCCCGCGAGCATGCCTTCCACCTATTTTTCGAGACCCATCACGTGGAGCTGGCCCGAATGGCGTCGCTGATCACCGGCGACCAGAGCGTCGCGGACGACCTCGCCGCCGACGCGTTGGCCGAGATCTGGCGCTACTGGGACCGCGTCAACGCGGCCGACGACCCGCTCGCCTACGCCCGCGGTGTGCTGGTGAACGTGGCCCGGAACTGGAACCGCAAGAACGGCCTCGAGCAGCGCGGCGCGCGCTTGACGAGCCTGTTCCGCCGGGAGAGCCCGATCACCGAGACCGACGTCCCGTTCGCGCTCGACGTCCGGGCCGCGCTGGCCCGGCTGCCCTACCGGCGTCGGGCCTGCGTCGTCCTCCGCTACGCGTTCGACCTGTCCGAGCGGGAGGTCGCCGAAATCCTCGGCATCTCGGTCGGCACCGTGAAGAGCCAGACCTCCCGCGGCGCCGCTCAGCTGGCCGAGCTCATCTCCCAGGACCACCTCGGCGAACCCGAACTCCGCCGCGCCGTACTCACCAGGGCCGCCCGGCACAGCGAGCTGGAGGCCGGGCGATGAACCCCGACGACTACCGGACCGAAGAGCTGCGCCTGCGGCTCCGCGCCGCCGCCGACGAGCACCACCCCGACCGGGCCGCGATGCTCGAGCGGCTCGCGCGCCGCCGGGCGTCCGCGCCGCCGTCGTACGGCCGGCGTCCGTTCGCCCGCTCGGCCGGGCTCGGCCCGGTCCGCTCCGGCCCTCGCGCCGCCTGGGCGGCGGCCGCGCTCGTCGGGGTCGTCGCGCTCAGCATGGGCGGCACCTGGTTCGCCGTAGACCTCGTCGGACGTCCGGCGCCGCGCGAAGTGGCCGAGGCGCCGCCCGCCCCGCTCCCGCCCGCGACGACGCCGGCCGCCGAGACGCCGTCCGCACCGGAACCGAGCGCCTCCGCCCGGCCCACCTCGAAATCCCCGCGCCCGTCCGCGTCGAAGCGCACCAGCAAGCCGCCGTCACCGGTGGAGACGGTCCCGAGCGGCAGCAACCCGGTTCGCGACTACCTGTGGTCGGACGGCTCGATCGACCCGAACTCGAACGACAACTGGGCCCAGAGCAACGTCACGCTCAAGAACCGGCAGCCGGTGACCGCGCTCGACGTCACGATCAAGGTCGCGGTCACCAACGGAGTGAAGGTCGCCGGCAAGTGGACCAGCGTCCCGAACGACAAGATCACGCTGAGCGTTCGCGAGCAGTCCGGCTGGCTGTACTACCGCTTCACGCTCGACGACGGCGCCACGCTCGCGCCCGGTAGCTACGTCTTCGCCGGTCAGTACAGCCACTCCGGCGCCCGCGACGCCAACGACGACGCCTACTTGGCGACCGCGTCCGCCGGCCACGACGACGTCTCGGTCCACGGCACGTTCGCCTGATCCGCCACACCCGGGTGCGCCCCGGGCCCGCTGGGTTCGACCCCGGGCCCGGGGTCGGCAGAACCGCTCGCCCGGCCGATCGACGCGTACACCGAGGGACGCGTCGACCGCAGCACCAGCGCGGTCACCACCCCGAACACGAACGCGGTACCGATCAGCACGGCCAGCAGCCACGACGGGCGGCCACCGGCCGGCGGGAACACCGACGTCAGCCGCAGCAGGCCGAACACGAAGACGAACCCGGTCACGACGGTGGACAGCGCCCCGGCGACGACACGCACCTCCCAGCCGCCGACGCCGGTCTCGCCCTCGCCCGTACGCAGGAACCAGAAAACCGCGCCGATCGAGGTCAGCGTGAGCGCGCCGGTGATGCCGAGCCCGCTGGCCAACCCGAGCCAGAGCGCGTAGATCCGGTCCCCGGTGGCGACCACGGCCACCGCACCGATCGCCGCGATCGCCGGAACGATGAGCCGGACCGGCCCACGCGTCCCGAGCCCGAACGACGAGGGCAGCACCCCGTCGCCGGACAGACCGGCGAGTTGCCGGTTCACGGCCTTGTGCAGGACGACCGCGGTGCCGACGGTCGCCAGCAGCAGCGTCCACATGATCAGGCGCCCGATCCCGGTGGCGTGCTCCGGCCCGACGATCCGGCCGATCAGCGTGAACAGCGACTGGCCGGTCGTCCCGGCGGTCGCCGCCACGTCGTCGGGTGCGACCGCGGCCCGCGCCTGGCCGCTGGTGGCCGCACCGACCGCCCAGGCCGACAACGCCGACGCCGCCGTCATCAGCGCGCCGGCCAGGTACGCGGCGAACGGCACCGACCGGCCCGGCCGACGCACATCCCGGACGAAGTTCAGGCTGGTGTCGAGGCCGATGAACGCGGTCACCGCGAAGCAGAGCGCGATGCCGAACGACCCGCTGAACAGCCAGCCCGGGTGGAGCGGCGCGATGAAGTCCTCGTGCTGCATCGGCAACTGCAGGGCCCGGACGTCGAACCAGAGCAGGACGACGATCTGCGCGGTGAGCAGCCCGCCCAGCAGCCAGATGACCCGGCGTAACGGCACGAGCCCGAGCAGCGAGATGACGACCGCCCCGGCCACCGCCGACACCTCGACCGGCAGGTCGTGGCCGAACGCGTCGGTGAACAGGGCCGAGAACGTGAGCCCGAACACCGCGTAGAGCGACACGATCGAGCCCAGGTACGAGATCAGCACGACGACCGCGACGCCGAGCCCGGCCGCCGGGCCGAGCCCGTGCGACACCAGCGAGTACAGCCCGCCGGGGTGCCGGATGCGCCGGGCCATGCTGGTGAACGCCAGCGCGGCGCACAGCAGCGTGATGCCGCCCAGCACGTATACCAGCGGCATCGCCACCAGGTGTCCGAACTGGAAGGCGCCGGGAATCGCCACCCACGCGACGATCAGCGGCGCGTGGCTCATCGTCGCCACGATCGCCAGTTGCCATCCGGCCAGCGGGCCGGAGTCGGTCTCGGACAGGTGCCTGGCCATGCTTAACCTCGACGTCTTACGCGAACAACGTTCGCGTAACAGTAGGAGCAGTGTCACCATGCGTCAAGATGGGCGTGTGGAAACAACACCGCGACCGGGCAGCGCCGGGTGGTGGCGCGATCGCCGGGCCGCCCGGGCGAAGCGCCGGAACCGGCCCGGCGGCCTGACGATGGACCAGATCACGAAGACCGCGCTGGTCATCGTCGACGAGGAGGGGCTGGCCGCGCTGACCATGCGCCGGCTCGCCGACGCGCTCGGCACCGGAGCCGCGTCGCTCTACCGGCACGTCGCCAACCGCGAGGAACTACTCGTCGAGGTCGTCGACCACGTCCTCGGCGACGTCGAGTTCGCCGAGCTCAAGCCCACCTGGCGGGAGGACTTCGGGACGGTCGCGCACAACCTGCGGGCCGCGCTGCTGCACCACCCGCACCTGCTGCCGGTCGTGCTGCGCACTCCCCTGCTCGGCCCGAACGCGCTCCGCGGACGCGAGGCCAGCCTCCGGCGCATCCTCGACTTCGGGTTCTCCCGGGCCGACGCCCAGCCGATCTACACCGTGCTCGTCAGCACCGTGCTCGGCCAGGCGGTGTTCGCGGCCCACGACCGGCCCGAGCCGCTGCGTCCCGAGGTCTACCGCGACCAGTCGGCCGACGACTACCCGACGGTCGCCGCGCTGGCCGACGAGACCACCCCGCAGACGTCCTCGGCACTGTTCTCCCTGATGATCGACATCATGCTCGACGGCATCGCCGCCAGATATCCCCGGGAGAGCTAGTGCTGACCGATCTACCGCTCGACCAACTGCGCACCTACCGCAGCGCGCAGACCCGGCCCGACGACTTCACGGCGTTCTGGGACGAGACGCTGGCCGACGCCGCCCGGCACGACCTCGACGTCCGCGCGACCGAGGTGGAGACCGGCCTGACGACGCTCACCACCTTCGACGTCTCGTTCCGCGGGTTCGGCGGGGAGGAGATCCGGGCCTGGCTCCGCGTCCCGGCCGGGGCGAGCGGTCCGCTGCCGACCGTCGTGCAGTACATCGGCTACGGCGGCGGCCGCGGCCACGTGCTCGAGAACCTCGTGTGGGCGTCCGCCGGGTTCGCCCACCTGGTGATGGACACGCGCGGCCAGGGTGCGAAGTGGGCCGTCGGCGACACCGCGGATTCCGGTCCGGCCGGACCGTCGGTCCCCGGGGTGATGACCCGCGGGATCGCGGATCCCGCGACCTACTACTACCGACGCCTCTATACGGACGCCGTCCGCGCGGTGGACGCGGCCCGGGCGCTGCCGCAGGTCGACGCCGACCGGATCGCGGTGCTCGGCGCCAGCCAGGGCGGCGGGCTGGCGCTGGCCGTGGCCGGGCTGCGCGACGACCTCGCCGCGGCCGTCGCCTACGTGCCGTTCCTGTGCGACTTCCCGCGCTCGACCCGGATCACCGACGACCACCCGTACCGGGAGATCGCCGACTACCTGGCGACCCACCGCGACCAGGTCGAGCGGGTGCACCACACGCTCTCGTACTTCGACGGGGTGACCCTGGCCGCCCTGGCCACCGCGCCGGCGCTGATCTCGGTCGCGCTGATGGACCCGGTGTGCCCGCCGTCGTCGGTGTTCGGGGCGGCCAACGCGTACGCCGGGCCGTGCGAGGTGCTGACCTGGGACTACAACGGCCACGAGGGCGGCGGCCCGTTCGACGACGCCCGCGCGCTGGAGTTCCTGCGGGAGAACGTCGACCGGTAGAGGTGGAAGCCGACGTCGACGCCGATGCGTTCCAGGTGCGCGGCCAGCGCGTCGAGGTCCTCGGCTTCGTCGTCCGGCTCCAGTTCGAGCACGCCGAGGACGTCGCCCGTCCCCCGCAGGACGGTCGCCAGACCGGTCGCCGTCCGGACCGGGGCCGGGTCACCCGAGGCCCAGGCCGCGCCGGCGAGGCCCTCGCCGTACCCGAGCCGACGGCCGGACCCGTCCCCGGGCCCGGCCGAGTCGGCCATCAGGCGCAGCGCGGCCGCCGTGGGCCCGGTGGCGGGCTCGACCACCCACAGTCGGACGCGGAAGCGCCGGGGCGTGCCGGCCACGGTCTCGACGATCCGCTGGGCGGTCGTCGGCGAGTAGCCCTCGTGCAGCAGCAGCCGCGCGACCGCGAGTTCGTCCCGGCGTAGGCGCTGCTCGCGATGGGTGTCGGTCACGTCCCGGAGCGCCACGACCGCGCCGGTGGCCTCGCTGCCGACCATGATCCGCTCGGCGTTGGCGAGAAAGTACCGGGTCGGCTTACCCGGACTGACCAGCGCCATCTCGGCGTCCCGCACGATCTCGCCGGCCAGCGCCCGCATGCTCGGGAGGTCGGCCTGCTCCATCCGGTCGCCGGTCTCGTGCCGGGCGCTGGTCCGGAGCAGGGCGATGGTCTCCGCGAACGACCGCTCCTCGCCGTCGGCCAGGCTCAGCAGCGCCGGGTTGCCGAACAGCGGGCGCCCGTTCTGGTCGCAGGCGAACACCGCGGTGTCCAGGCTGTTCAGCACCGCCTGCAGCAGCCCGTCGCGGCGGTCGGCGTCCGCCTCGGCGTCGAACCGGCCGGACGCGTCCAACATGGACACGCAGAGCCGGGAGCCGTCGGCGCTCGGCACCGCGCGGATCGAGGCGTCGACCGGGAGCCGCTGACCGTCCCGGGTCGTCGCCCAGACCGTGTGGCGCCGGGCCTGGCCGCGCTGGGCCGGCGGCAGCGTGGCCAGCGTCGCCAGCACGGCCCGGATCGTCACCGCGTCCCGGTCCGGGAACAGCAGCGAGTGCAGCGAACAGCCCATCGCCTGCTGCCGGGTCCAGCCGAAGGTCGAGGTCGCGGCCGCGTTCCAGGCCAGGATCGCGCCGTCGCCGTCCACCACCACGAACGCCTCGGCCAGCGCGTCCAACAACGGAACGAGGTCGAGCAGGTTGACGGTGAGCTCGGACGCGACCCCGGCCACGCCGGGCAGCAGACCGGTCGTGGCCGCGACGCCCTCCAGCGCGGCGCGCTGGGAGGCGCTCCACTCGCGCGGGACCGCGTCGAGCGCGCAGACGCTCCCGACGACGGCGCCGTCGGCGCCGAGCAGCGGGACGCCGGCGAACGCGCCGAGGCCCAGATAGGACACGACGGCCGCGCCCTCGGCGCGGTGGTCGGTGACCGCGTCGGAGATCCACACCGGACGGCCGGACGAGACGACCGTGCGGCAGAGCGAGTCGTCGACGGCGATCCGGCGGGTGAGCGCGAAGACGCCGCCGATGCCGTGCAGGCCGACCAGGCGGTCCCACTCACCGTCCACGAGCGACACGACGCCGATCGGGGCGTTCGCGACGCGGGCCGCCGCCCCGGCCACCGCGTCCATCGAGAGCGGCACGCCGGTGAGGACTGCGGTGGCACGACCGACGGCCGCGAGACGCCGTTCGTCGTAGAGGTCGCCGTCTTGGCTCATCAGGAGTGCCGTTCGGCTGGCGGGTGGAAATCGATGTCACCGTAGCATCATTTACGGTGTTTCCAACCGCTTGTCCGTTTTACTGGGTCCGTAGCTCGACCGCAGTGGCGGGCGCTTCGTGCGCGCGGGCACGCGCGGCCACCGGATGCGCCTGCGTCGGGGCCGACGTCTCCCACGGGCCCAGCCGCTCGAACAGATCGGCCAGCGCACCCATCGCGGCCAACAGGATCAGCGGGAACACCGGGCCGAACTGCCGGGCGCCGGCCGGGACGCCGGTCGCCACCTCGTACGCGATCGCGGCGACGATCCCCCCGAGCGCGAGCGCGGCCAGCGGGTCCTTCGCCGCCCGCACCGGGGTCGCGACGATCGCGAGGACGAGCACCGCACAGAGCACGGCGTCCACGGACACCGTCGTGAGGTCGGCCGGGAGCAGGCCGTCGATCCCCGGGGTCCCGAGGTAGCGGGCATCGGCGGGCCGGAACACCGTTCCGAGCGCGACCATCGCCCCGGCCAGTCCGGTGGCGACTGCGAGGTACGGCAGCCACGGGTTCCGGATCGACCGCACGCCGCCGAACAGCCAGGCCACGCCCAGCGCACCGAGGATCGCCACGGCCGGTGCCCGCGAGGCCAGCAGCAGCGCGACGAGCACCCCGAACCAGACCAGCGCCCGGCGGCTCCGCGGCCCGTCGAGCGGGAGCGTGAACACGCAGGCGGCGCAGAGCGCGATCGCCAGCATGTCGGCCGAGCCGGACAGCGCCGAGACCGCGATCAGGTCGCAGAGCGCGAACGTCACGCCGGTGACGGCTCCGGCGAGCGCACCCCACCGCCGCGCGGCGAAGTACGTCAGCAGGCCGACCGTCGCCAGGAACGCGAGCACCGGGACGACGAGCAGGCCGGGCGCACCGAGCACCGCGACGAACGGGGCCGAGAGCAACGGGTAGGTCAGGTTCGGATCGGCCGACCCGTGCACCGCGAACAGGTTGGCCGGCCAGCAGGAGCCGCCGGTGCACCCGGTGGCGAAGAACGGCTGCGACGACAGCTGGTCGTACGTCCGGGTGGTCGCCTCGGCCGGCGAGAATCCGAGGAACCGGTACGCCCAGGCCAGGTGGTACAGGCTCGTCCGTCCGTAGAACGACGACGAGCTGGCGAAGACGGCCAGGCAGGTGGCCGTCACGACGCCGACCGTCACCCAGGCATGGACGGGAAGCCCGACCGCCCACCGCGACCGCGGCGGATCCCCGGACTCCGGAGGCCCGGACTCCGGAGGCGCAGCCTCCGACGACCGGGACGGGCGACGGCGGACCGGCCCCCACAGGTCGGCGAGCAGCGCGACGACCGCGAGCACCAGGATCGGGACGATCGGCGCGTGGTACCGGAATCCGGCCGGCCAGAACTCGAAGACGTTGATCGCGCTCACGACCAGGAACGCCCCGGCGGCCAGCGCCGAGATCTCGCTCCGGAACCGCCAGACGACCGCGACCAGCGCACCGACCAGCAACACGATCAGCGGCAGGTCGGCCTTCATGCGATCCAGGTCGGAGTGGATCACGAACCAGGTGACGTCCGGGATCGCCGCCACCCCGCGGACCCCGAAGTACTGCTCGGCCAGGTCGTCGAACCGCTCGCTCAGCGACAGGTCGTCGCCGGCGAACAGCAGCGGCGTCACCAGCATCTGCACCAGCAGCACGGCCAGCCCGACCGCGTTGCCCCAGAACGCGAACGGCAGCCACGGATTCCGCAGGGACCGGTCGCGGATCGCCACCAGCAGCCAGGCCGCCCCCACCGCGGCCGGCAGCGCGACCGCGAACTGCCGGTTCAACAGCCCGACGACGACCAGCACGACGTACCAGATCACGTCCCGCCGACTCGCCCGCCGGGCCAGCGGCAGCAGCAGCAACGGCACCGCGACCAGCGCGAACGCCGGCCCCTCGGTCTGCGCGACGACGCTCCACCGGGACACGAAGATCGGCAGCAGCATCATCGCCCCGGCGACCAGCGCCCACCGCTGGCCCCACAGCCGCGAGGCCAGCACGACGGTCGCGAGCACGGCCAGCGCGTACCCGACGATCGGCGCGACGAGCATCCCGCTCGGGCCGAACAGCCAGACGAACGGCGCCGAGAGCACCGGCAGCAGCAGCCGCGGCCCGACGACGATCGCGTACTGGCCGGTGAAGAAGCTGGTCCGGAAGTCCGGCCGCCAGCACGTCCAGCAGTTCACCAGGCCGGGATCGTCGTGCAGGTAGTCGTACGAGAGCTGGGCCGCGTCGGCCGGGGAGTGGCCGAGGTACCAGTACGTCCAGGCCAGGTAGATCCGCGAGTCCGGGCCGTACTGCGGGTTCGTCGCCAGCGCGAGCACCACCGCGAGCACGCAGAGCGCACCGAGGAGCAACCAGCCACGGAGGGTCAGGGCAGTACGGAGCGCCTTCATCGATTCGGAAGGCTAGGCGTCGCGAGGGCAATACCTCGTCCCCGCGCCGTCGAGTTCGCAGGAAGTACAGGAGATGTTCGCCCCGGCGGACCGATGTAAGAGATTCTTGACATCATGTCGGCTCCGCCTGACACTCGTCTGTGTCAAGGATGCTTTACATCGGAGGTTGCCGTGACCCTCACGGAGAAGCGAGCCTGGATACGGCTGGTCGTCGCCGTGGTCACCTACGCGCTCTACGCCGGGCTGGTCCTCAGCCGGGCCGACGGGCGGGCCCTCGCCGACGTGTCGTACGCCGGGCCGCTGCTGGCCACGATCGGGGCGTCGATCCTCGCCTCGATCGTGCTCGAGGTCGGGCTGGCGATCGTCACGCCCGGAGCATCCCGCGCCATCGACGTCCGCGACCGGGAGATCTCCCGGCTCGGCGAGCACGTCGGCCAGTCGTTCGTCGTGATCGGCGGCGTCGCCGCGATGCTCATGGCGTTGGCCGACTGGGACCGTTTCTGGATCGCCAACGTCGTCTACCTGTGCTTCGTCCTCTCGGCCGTGCTGGGTGGCGTGACCAAGGTGATCGTGTACCGGAGGCCCTTCCCGCAATGGTGAAACCGACCCGAGTGACGAACTCGATCCGCGCCCTCCGGTTCGCCCGGGACGAGATGACGCAGGCCGATCTGGCCGACCGCATCGGCGTGACCAGGCAGACCGTCATCGCCATCGAGCAGGGCCGGTACTCGCCGTCGCTGGAGATGGCCTTCCGCATCGCCCGCGTGTTCGACGTCCCCCTCGACGACGTTTTCCACTACCCGGAGGAATGACATGAAGGCGTGTACCCGCGACACCTACGGCGAAGCCGACGTACTCGCGGTCCGCGACGTCGACACCCCCACCCCGGCCGCCGACGAGGTCCTCGTTCAGGTGCGGGCCAGCAGCAACGACCGCGGGGTCTGGCACCTGATGACCGGCCGCCCCTATCTGATGCGCCCGTTCACCGGGCTGCGCGCCCCGAAGGTGCGGGTGCTCGGCCGGGCGTTCGCCGGCACGGTGACCGCGGTCGGCCCGAACGTCACCCGGTTCGGGCCCGGCGACGCGGTGTTCGGCACCAGCGGCCACGGCACCTGGGCCGAGTACACGGCCGCGCCCGAGAAACTGGTGGCGCCGATGCCGGCGAACGTCAGCCCCGAGCAGGCGGCCGCGGCCGTGATCTCCGGCGTCACCGCCTTACAGGCCCTGCGCGACACCGCGAAGCTCCGGCCCGGCCAGCACGTGCTCGTGATCGGCGCGGCCGGCGGGGTCGGCTCGTTCGCGGTGATGATCGCCAAGTCGATGGGCGCCACGGTCACCGGGGTGTGCAGCACGTCGAAGGTCGACCTGGTGCGCTCGCTCGGCGCCGACGACGTCGTCGACTACACCCGCGAGGAGGTCGACGCCCGTGGCCCGCGGTACGACGTCGTCGTCGACACGGCGGGCAACCGTCCGCTCTCGCTGCTCGCCCGCGCGCTGACGCCGGACGGGACGGTCGCCCTGGTCGGCGGCGAGGACAAGCAGGGCCTGCTGCTGCACGGCTTCGAACGTCAGCTGTTCGCGCCGCTCACCGGGCTGCGCCACCGCAGGACCATGCGCAACGTCCTGACCCGCGAGAACGCGGCCGACCTGGCCGCGCTCGGCGAGCTGATGTCGTCCGGCGCGGTGACGCCGGCGATCGTCCACACGTATCCGCTGGCCGACGCGCCCGAGGCCATGCGCTACCTGGCCGCGGGCCACCCGGCCGGCAAGGTCGTGATCACGGTCTGATCAGCGGGTCGTGTACCCGATGGCCGCGCCGATCGCGATGCTGATCACGGCCACGACCGCCACGACCGCGGCCAGCAGGATCACCATCCGGCGCGAGATCCCCTCGTCTTCCTCGGGGCCGCCGACCGGCTCGGGTCGACGTCTGCGCCGGGCCGCCCGTCCCTCCGGGGCCGGGTGGTCACCCGAGGCGTGCCTGGCCGGCCCCGGGCTCTCCGGCCGCCATGCGCCGGCCTGCTCCGCGTCCGGATCGGCCGCGTGCCGGCCCGACCGTCCGCGATGGACTTCCGCCGGACCCGGCGCGGGGGTGATCGGGGACGGGCCCGACGGGCCCGGGTTGGGCGTGAGGACGTGGCCGTAGGAGGTGCCGACCGACGGTTGCGGTGGGGTGAGCGGCGGGAGGCCTCCGGACGGGTCCTCGACGAACGAGGTCGGGGTCGCGGGAGGCGCGGCCGCCGACGAATACGGGGGCGGGGTCATCGGCGACGGGGTCATCGGCGACGGAGCCATCGGGGGCTGGTGGCCGTGGCCGAAGGAGGTGGGGGTGTAGCCCCAGGCCGGGGTCGCCGGGGGTGCGACGTCCGGCGCGTCGTAGCCCGGGATGGCCAGGTGGCCCGGCGGAGGGGTCTGCAACTGCACCGGCGTGTCTCCGGACCGCTGCCGCCTGGCCGGCGACCGCGGGCGGATCGCGGCCGCTCGCGCCTGCCCGGCTCCGCCGGTCAGCGTCACCGCGGCCCGGATGTCGTCGTCGACCCGCAGCGGGGTCTCGGCGCGCGCCGACCACCCCGTCCCGAACTCGGCCGCGGCCGCGTCGGCCAACGCCAGAGCAAAAGCCTTGGCGGACGCCGGACGATCGGCCGGTTCCTTCTCCAGCGCCTGCCCGACGACCTCGGCGATACGCGGGGGCATACCCGCGGGCAGCTCCGGCCGCATGTTCAGGTGGTGGTGCAGCATGGCCGAGAACGGCAGCTCCAGCGAGAACGGCGTCCGCCCGGCGAGCATGTGGTAGATCAGGCCGCCGACCGCGTACACGTCGGTCTGCGGTCCGATCCGCTGACCGAGGATCTGCTCCGGGGCCGCGTAGGCGGGCGTCCCGACGAGCGTGCCGGTGGTGATCGTCGAGCCCTCGAAGAGCTTGGCGATGCCGAAGTCGGTGACCTTGACCGCGCCGTCGGCCGCGAACAGGACGTTGTCGGGCTTGATGTCGCGGTGGACGATGCCCCGCTCGTGGGCGGCGTGCAGTGCGTCGGCGATCGCCAGCCCGATCGCGATCGCGGTTTCGGGCCGGAGGCCCTCCGCGATGCGCGAGGTGAGTGTTCCGCCGGGCAGATGTTCCATCACGATCAGGCAGAGCCCGTCGCTTTCCGCATAGTCGTGCACCCGGACGACGTGCGGGTGGTCGAATACGGCCATCACTTGCGCTTCGGCGAGGAAACGACGTTCCACATCCGGGCCGGAAATCGTCAGAATTTTGATGGCGACAGGCCGACCGAGCCGCCGGTGGCGGCCTTCGATGACCAACCCGAAACCCCCGCGGCCCAGCTCAGCACCCACTTCGTACTGGGGTAGCGCGGCCGTGAGCTGGGCCCGGTCGAAAAGCATCCGATGGTTCCCATCACGTCGAAATGGTCAATGCAGCTGGATAACAACTCGATCAAACACCAAGTTGGAAGCGCTTACCGCAAGAATCGAGTTTCAGATAGTGCCGTACGACACCTCAGCACACAATTATTGTTCTACGCGTCAGTACTATTACTGAGGGTGAGTGCCCAATAGCCGACAGATGCGTGCACGGGGCAACACCGAGCGATTGGATCGGGCGTATGACCGGTTCCGCCGTAAACCGCCGAAAGTTCCTCGCGCTCGGTGCCCTGGCTGGGGTGGCCGCGTGCGGTCGAGCCGCGGCTCCGCCGAGTTCTGGCGCTGCGTCGGCGTCGGTGGCGGCGTCGGGATCGGCGCCTGTTGCCGCGCCGGTGAAGGCGGCAGGGGCTGGTGTCGACCTCCCCGGGCTGCGGCGGGCGTTGCACGGCAAGTTGCTGCTGCCGGGCGACGGCGGCTACGCGTCCGCGGCCACGCCGTTCAACACCGCGCTCGGCACCCGGAAGCCGGCTGCGATCGCTCTGGTCGCCGACGCCACCGACGTCCGGACGGTCGTCACGAAGGCCGGCGGCCGCGGGGTTCCGCTCGCCGCCCGCTCCGGCGGCCACAGCTACCCGGGTTACTCGACGCCCACCGGCGGCCTCGTCGTCGACGTCGGTGCGCTGAAGAAGATCACGGTCCGCGCGGACAACACCGCGGTCGTCGGTGCGGGCGCCCGGCTCATCGACGTCTACACCGCGCTGGCCGCCCACGGCCGGGCGATACCGGCCGGCTCGTGCCCCACCGTCGGCATCGGTGGCAGCACGCTCGGCGGCGGCCTCGGCGTGGTGGCCCGCGCCTACGGCCTGACCTGCGACCACCTGCGGTCGGCGACGATCGTCACCGCCGACGGCGAGATCCGCACCGCCGACGCCAACCACGACGCCGACCTGTTCTGGTCGCTGCGCGGTGGCGGCGGCGGCAACAGCGGCATCGTCACCGAGTTCACTTTCGACACCGTTCCCGCGCCGAACGTCACGATCTTCACGCTGCGCTTCCCGGCTGCGTCGTCCGCGCGTGTCCTCGCGTCCTGGGCGGCCTGGATGGGGGCGGCGCCGCAGCGGCTGACGTCGCTCTGCGCGATCACCGCGGCCGCCACGCCGACCAACCGCGTCACCGGCACCTGGACCGGCTCGACCGCCGGGCTGGACGCCCAGCTGGCGGCGCTGATCTCCGCGGTGGGCACCCCGCCGACGTCCCGGACGAAGAGCACGCACACGTGGCTGGACGCCATGCGCTCGTTCGCCGGCTGCCTGAGCAAGACGACCGACGCGTGCCGGGTGGTCCGTCCGGAGCCGTTCCGGGCCGCGTCCAGGCTGGTCGAGAAGCCGCTGAACGCCGCGGTGGCGACGAAGGTCGTCGACGTCGTACGACGGCAGTCCGGCATGGTGCTGCTGTTCGACGCCCTGGGCGGCGCGGTCGGCGCGCCGGCGCCGGGTGACACCGCGTTCGTGCACCGCCGAGCGACCGCGTCGGTGCAGATCTACAGCGGACGGGCGAGCAGCGCGGGGGCGGTGAACGCGGTTCAGAATGCGCTGCGGCCGCTGGTGGGAGGTGGGGCTTACGTGAACTATTTGAACGCCGATCAGGCCGATTGGGGTGCTGCCTATTACGGGGCGAACCTCCCGCGTCTGCGCACGGTGGTGAGGCATTTCGACCCGCAGGGAGTCTTCACGTTCCCCCAGTCGGTTCTGAAGGCTTAGCTGTTGCCCCTTGGTGGGGGGCTTCGGCGTGTTCGCGGGGTGGCCGCCGAGGCCGGCGGTGTCGGCTTGGGTGGTTGGGTGCGCCTAGGGATCGGTGCAGTCCCGGCAGCGGCCGGGATACGCGGCCACCCGCCCGCGGCGTGGCGCGGCTGC